>CBFGPJ010000056.1:0-9972 GCA_965650615.1 uncultured Fluviicola sp.
AAGAACTTCGTAATAATCTCTTTTATCCATATTTTTTGATTACAGATTTAAGACTTAAGATTCTTTCGAATCTTCCTTCTTCAATCCTCTTATTGTCCAACAACCACTTTCGCAAAACGGATCACTTTATCATTCAAGTAATATCCTTTTTCTACGTCATCGATAATTTTTCCTTTTAAATCTTCGGATGGTGCCGGAACATTCGCAATCGCTTCATGCAAATCTGAATCAAACGCCTGGTGTTTTGCATCCATTTGTTTCAATCCTTTTCCTTCCAACAAGTTTTTCAATTTATGATGAATCAGTTTAAAGCCATCTTTCACTGCCGTAATATCTTCCGAATTCTCATTGTTTGCGATAGCACGTTCAAAGTCATCCATCACAGACAACATATCTTTCAATACCCCTGCACTAGCAGTTGAGATCAATTCGATTTTCTCTTTGTTGGTTCGCTTACGGTAATTGTCAAATTCCGAATACAAGCGCAAATACTTGTCATTTAATGCCGCAATCTGGTCTTCAGATGAAGGTGCATCTGTATTTACTGACGAATTGTCAGCGTTTTCAACTTGCTCGTTCACCGTTTCATCCTGATTTTCCTGATTCTTTGCATCAGCATCCTGGTTAAATTCTTCGTTTTGAACTGCTTCTTCTGCCATTATTGTCAATTTTTTGATTCAAATCAGGCAACTACCTTGCCACAGCACAGAATACGGACAAGGTGACAGGAAAACTGACAGAATAATTCCGAATTACGAATGCCGAATTACGAATTTGAAATCCGAAGTCAATTAATTAAGTCGTTGCTGTTTGTGGTAAAAAACAGTCTAAGTATCCCTGACTGAGCTTGCGAAGTCTAATTAGAATCAAATTCTCCACCTGCATGAAAATAAATCTTCGTGTCCCTCTTGCCTTCGTGGTTAACCATCCTTATGTGACCTCCGTGTAAAAAAACATCCAATCGCTCTAAATAAAAAATAAGCTCTAAATTTGTACCTCATTTCAAAATCACATGCTTCGTCCCTTTCGCGATGTACTTAAACTTCTTCTGTTCTGGATCATCTGTTTTGATATCCACCGGGTGTTGTTTTCAATCCATCATTTCGGGAAATTAAAAGAAGCGGGTTGGGGAGAATGGTTACTTACTTTTGTCTATTCATTCCGTTTGGACCTGGCAACAGCAGCCGGACTTTCAACAATTCCGTTTCTGTTTCGATTATTTCAATACTACACAAACTGGAAGTGGTGGGGACGTTTATTCCGGATCTCCCTAATTGCATCCATCCTTTTCCTTGTTTTAGTCCAATCCGGTGAAATTGTAGCATATGGTGAATGGAATCACAAACTGACATCCCGTGTGTTCATGCATTTATCACACCCGGATGAAGTAGCAAGGACCGCTAATTACTCCATGATCTTTTGGTATATTTTATATGCTCTGATCCAATTGACGATCTATATCTTCCTTTCTCGTAAATTCTTTAAGAAAAAACCTATCGAAAAAGCAAGTGTCAGACACTGGTTTGAATGGTCGGCTTTACCGCTTACTTATTCCATTGCTGTTTTCTGTTTCTTCCTGTCACTTCGTGGAGGTTTTCAACCTGTTCCTTTGAACATTAACGCAGCAAGTTATTCCAATAAAGCCGTTGTCAATGACATTTCCATTAACTCACTTTATTTCTTTGGAAAAAGCTATCTGCTGTATAACCGTTCGGAAATTGACGCTTTTATCCCTAAGGTGGATAAAAAAGTAGCCCGTCAGGAGGTTGAAAAATGGTATAGTTATCCCAGAGAGCACGACAATTATTTTTTGGAAAACAACCGGCCAAATGTGGTATTTATTGTACTGGAAGGATGGTCTGCGGAAGCAATCGGTAGTTTGGGACCAAACAAAGGTGCTACACCGAATTTCGACAAACTGACAAAAGGCGGAGTGCTGTTCACCAATATTTACGCCACCGGAACTACATCCGAAATCGGGAACTCAAGTATTTTCAGCGGACACTATACCTTGCCGGAAGTTTCAATTTCCATGCAGCCTGAAAAACACCGGAAACTGCATTGCCTGAATGAAGACATGGAATCCTGGGGTTATCACAGTTCCTACATTTTCAGCGGTGATTTAAAATACGGAAACATCGGTGGATATTTTATGGACCATGGTTTCGACGTGGTAAAGGATGAATCTGATTTTCCTTCCGATCTTCCACGTGGAAAACTCAATTTTTACGATCGTGATTTGTACAAATTCCTGATCAGAGAGATTAATAAAAACAAAAAGCCCTTCTTACAATGTGCTTTTACAGGAAGTACGCATGCACCATATGATCAGCCAGCCGCGACTAAAAAAGGAAAACATTTTACGGGTGAAGAAGCCGATTTCATGAATTCACTGGTTTATGCAGACGAATGTCTGGGAGAATTCATCAAAAACTGTAAGAAACAGCCATGGTATAAAAACACCTTGTTTGTTTTCGTTGCGGATCATGGACACGCTTCACCGGGAATGGTTGATCCGGGAAGAGGGAAATTCTATCACGTTCCACTTTTATTCTATGGAGAACCGATCAAGAATTCATATCGCGGAAAACGCATGGATGTAGTAGGCTCACAAGCAGATATTGCTGCAACGTTAATCTACCAGATGAAGGGACAGCCTGCCCGTTATCCTTACAGCAAGGATTTGATGAACCCGAAAGTTCCGCAATTTGCATTTCATGCAATTATTCGCGGATATGGCTGGGGAACAGACAAAGGGAATTTCACTTATTACATGGAACAGAAGATTGTGGGAGACGATACATTTAAAGATCGAAAAGACTTCAAACAAGCAGAGAAAAACTGTTCTTACTTCTTGAATACGCTTTACGAAGATTATAAAAAATTGTAAGTTCCCGAATTTTCCGGGAATATCCACAAAAAGTACCGTATCTTTGTGCCTTCAATGAAGTTAGCATGTCATCCAAATTGATCAATATCAGAAATTTAAACCCGGAAGAACTGAAAGCAGCCATCGTTGCATTCGGGGAACCTGCATTCCGTGCAAAACAGGTTTATGACTGGATTTGGAAGAAAAATGTGCACGACTTCCAGGCCATGGCAAATATTGGAAAAAGCCTGCAGGAAAAATTACAGGAGAATTTCTATTTCGATGGGATTACCGTTGAGGACCAGCAGGTTTCAAGCGATAAAACCATCAAATGCGCTTTTGGAATTGAAGGACAGTCGCAAGTGATCGAAGGAGTTCTGATCCCGACAACTTCCCGCATGACAGCTTGTATTTCTTCCCAGGTCGGATGCAGCTTATCCTGCGCATTTTGTGCAACCGGCCGATTAAAAATGATGCGGAACCTAAGCGCAGGAGAAATCGTTGACCAGGTTGTCTACCTGAAGAATCTGGCAACGGATAAATATAACACCAACCTTTCCAATATCGTTTACATGGGAATGGGTGAACCTTTGCTGAACTACAAAAACGTGGTTCGCAGTACGGAAATCCTTACGGACGAGAACGGTTTAGGAATGTCTCCGAAACGAATTACAGTGTCAACCGCAGGAATTGCGAAAATGATCAAAAAACTGGGAGACGACCAGGTAAAATTCAACCTGGCACTTTCACTGCATGCTGCAAACGATACCAAGCGTTCAAAAATCATGGACATTAATGATACCAATAACCTGGAAGCACTTTCCGAGGCTTTGGTCTATTTCCATGAGAAAACCGGATCACGCGTTACTTTCGAATACATTATTTTCAAGGATTTCAATGACGGATTAGAAGATGCAAGGGAACTGGCAGATTTTGCAAAAGTAGTTCCATGTAAGATCAATATCATTGAATACAATCCGATCGACCACGGAGAATACCGCCAGGCAGATCGCCAAAAAGTTGATGATTTTGCACGTTTCCTGGAAGAAAAATGCAACCTCATCGTGAATGTTCGACGCAGTCGCGGAAAAGACATTGATGCAGCTTGCGGGCAATTGGCGAACAAAAACAAGATGATCGATAAGCGGGTTTTGAAGGTTTCGTAACTCGTGCCTTTCCCGAAACTTCGGGACTCAGTCACCTTAACACTATATCCCCTGCTATAAACTCATTGTACAATACTAAAAACTCGAAAAGGTAACTGAGCGTAGTCGAAGTTCCTTTTCATTTATTTTTGCATTTTGAATTTTGCATTTTGAATTAAAGTAAATTTGTATTCATGACAGTTCAGGAGATTCTAGCGCCCATCGAAACGGAAATGAAATTGTTCGAGGTTCGCTTCCATGAGAGTATGAAATCAAAGGTTCCTTTACTGGATAAAATCACCCATTACATCATTCGAAGAAAAGGAAAACAGATGCGTCCGATGTTCCTGTTTCTGACAGCTAAAATGTTGGGCGAAATCAATGAAAAAACGTATCAAAGCGCTTCCCTGGTTGAATTATTGCACACAGCAACGTTGGTTCACGACGATGTAGTTGACGACGCAAACGAACGCCGTGGTTTCTTTTCCGTAAATGCATTATGGAAGAATAAAATTGCCGTTTTGGTGGGAGATTACATGCTTTCGCGTGTTTTGCTTCATTCATTGGAAAATGATAATGTACGGGCACTCCAGATCGTAGCCCGGGCAGTGCGTGAAATGAGTGAGGGAGAATTGCTCCAGATTGAAAAGGCGCGCAAACTGGATATTACCGAAGAAGTTTATTTCGAGGTCATCCGTCAGAAAACCGCCAGCTTAATAGCAACCGTTTGCGAATCCGCAGCAGCATCTGTAGACCGGGAAGATATGGCCGACCGCATGCGCCGTTTTGGGGAACTCGTCGGATTGGCATTCCAGGTGAAAGACGATATTTTCGATTACGGAACTCCGGGAAATATCGGTAAACCAACCGGGAATGATATTCGTGAACGCAAAATGACGCTTCCGTTGATTTATGCTTTACAACACAGCGACAAAGCAGTCCGCAAGGAATTGATGAACATCGTGAAAAATCACAACGAGGAAAAAAAATACGTGCAGCGTGCCATCCAATTGGTCATTGCAGCCGGCGGGATCGAATATGCACATAAACGCATGATCGAACTCAAAACAGAAGCCCTTGATCTATTAACGGACATCCCTGATTCAGAATCAAAAAGAGCACTGATCGGTTTGGTAGAATATACCGTTACACGAGATAAATAAGGTGACTTCGACTACGCTCAGTCTCCTTAGTCATCATAACCTCAGAAATAAAACGTACACTGAGCGTAGTCGAAGTGTCAACTGTTTTCAAAAAATTTACGTTCTAAAAAAGATAAAACTTAAGTATCTTTGAACGAATATTAAAACAACATGAAACAAATTCTTGGTCTTATTTTAATTGCCTCTATTTCATTAACAGTAAGCAGTTGCGGAGAAGAAAAAAAAGCTCCCAAAAAAGAAACTGCTAACGACCTGGTAGAAATAAAAAATGGAATTTACACCGAATATTATCCGGGAAGAAAAGCCATTAAATTTAAAGGGCCACAAGATGATCACAGCCTGCGAAACGGACGTTGGTTCTTTTATGATGAACGTGGGAATGAGCTTTCTATGACCGAATACGTGAATGGAAAAAAACACGGGTTTATATTTGTTCGTTACCCAAGCGGCGCTATGCGTTATACCGGTGAGTTCAATATGGATGTGGAGTCCGGTTTGTGGAAATTCTACAAAGAAGACGGAACGATCATCTCAGAAAAAGATTACGGAAACAAAGAAATTATCCAGTAAGAGATCAGCCGCGGCTGGTCGAAAAAACAAGCATTAGCGCAGTTAAAATTTAAGCAACACTTTTGACGAAACGCAGATAAAAGAATATAAAAACAACATGTCACGAATTCCTCCGCATATCATTGATGAAATCATGCAGACAGCTCGCATTGAAGAGGTGATCGGGGAATTTGTAAACCTAAAAAAATCCGGATCGAACCTGAAAGGTTTGAGCCCGTTCGTGGATGAGAAATCACCTTCATTCATGGTTTCTCCTGCAAAACAGATCTTCAAATGCTTTTCTTCCGGAAAAGGGGGAACTGTGGTCAGTTTTCTGATGGAAAAAGAACACTTTTCTTATCCGGAAGCACTCAAATGGCTGGCAGACAAATACGGCATTCAGGTTCCTGAAGATAAACCGCAAACTGCAGAGGAAATGGCTGCCGTTACCGAACGCGAAAGTTTGTACATCATCAATGAATTCGCCAAGGAACACTTCCTGCATAACATGCATGAGACCCAAGAAGGCCAGAATATCGGTCTCTCCTATTTTGAAGAGCGTGGATTCAGAGCGGATATAATCAAGAAATTCCAATTAGGATATTGTTTGAATTCCGGTGACGATTTTACCAAAGCGGCTTTAAAAAAAGGATACAAAAAAGAATACCTGGAATCCGTCGGATTAACCAGAACTAAGGAAGAGCGCAGTTTCGACTTCTTCCGCGGCCGTGTGATGTTTCCTATTCATTCCATCTCAGGCCGTGTTTTGGGATTTGGAGGACGGACCCTGATCACAGACAAAAAAGTAGCCAAATACTTCAACTCTCCCGAAAGTATCATTTACAACAAGAGTGAGATCTTGTACGGACTGTACTTCGCGAAAGGGGATATCGTCAAATACGATAATTGTTTCCTGTGTGAAGGATATACGGATGTGATTTCGATGCACCAGGCCGGAGTTGCCAATTCGGTTGCTTCTTCCGGAACATCATTAACGAAAGAACAGATCCGCTTAATCAAGCGGTATACGCAGAACATCACGATCCTTTACGATGGTGATGCAGCCGGAATCAAAGCCTCTTTCCGCGGAATTGACCTGATCCTGGAAGAAGGAATGAATGTGAAAGTGGTGCTTTTTCCGGATGGAGACGACCCGGATTCCTATTCCAAGAAAGTCAGCACAACGGAATTGATGGATTTCATCAAAGCCAATACGCAGGATTTCGTAAGCTTCAAGACTTCTATGCTGCTTGCTGATGGAGGAAACGATCTGCTTCAAAAAGCACAGATTATCCGTGACGTGGTCCAATCCATCGCACTGATTCCCGATCAAATTACCCGGTCTGTATTCACAACGGAAATTGCGCGTGTTTTCGGGTTCGATGAAAGTATCGTGATTAACGAACTGAACAAATTGCGCAAAAACCAGCTTTCAAAAGAGCTGGATGAGCCAATGATTGCTTCGAATCCTTCATTGACGGACACGTTTACAGAACCTACTCCGCAGTCAATCACAGCTACTGAAGTAAAAGCTCCTTATGCGCGTGAAGAGCATGAATTGACACGGGTTTTGGTGAAATACGGAGTTTTTGCTATCACAACAGATCACATTGATGAACATGGGGTAACGCATACCGTTGAAGTAAGTGTTGCGGAATTGATCAACCACGAACTGGCGAAAGACGAGTTAACTTTTCAATATCCTATTTTCCAGGAAATCTATCAGCAAATCGTTGATGGATTGGCTTCCAAAACCTTATACAAGGTTTCATTTTGGTTACGTCACGAAAACCCGGAAATTGTACAACTAATTACGGAAATTGAGACTGAGCAATACGAGTTGAGTCCACAGTGGCTTTTAAAATACAGTGTAGATACCAACCGTGAGATTGACAAGCTGAAAAGTACGGTCATGAATGCCATTTATGCTTTCAAGAAATTACGTGTCATGCAACGCATTGAACAAATTCAAAAGGAGTTAAATGATTTGGCTGAAAATATTACCGAAGAACAATTCCAGGATTTATTATCCGAGCAAATTGTTTTGGAACGGGTTAAAATGTCCATCGCAGGGAAGTTGAACCAAACCATTATTCATTAAAGATGTTAGAAACCAAATTCACACTTGGTTTGATCAAGGTTTGTTATTTGAACATCCTTATCATTGCTGTTTCTTTTTTCCTGGCATACGTTGCCAAAAAGCTCATTTATCGATCAGTAAAACGCTATCTGACTTCAGCAAACATCCATTTGGAGGGACGAAAAGCGACCTGGCTGAAATTGTTGAGTCAAAGTGGATTTGCGCTTGCGGCTTATATTTCCATTAAGTGTTTCAATATCAACAACGAGGGAGTCACGTTCAAGGAATTCCTGGATTATCATTTCATTGACACTCCCAAGATCAAGGTTAGTTTTGAAAATGTTATTTATGTTATTTTGATCATTTTCGGGGCCCGCGTTACCCTGAATGTTGTCCGCTTGTTCATTCAGCGCCGCTTCAAAAAACAGAAAATTGCAGAAATCGGTACCGAATACGTCTATACACAAGTTGCCAAATATGTTATCAATGTATTGGCTTTCTTCTGCATCTTGGTTGCACTTGACGTAGATGCCAAATTATTCCTCGGAGGTTCGGCTGCTTTATTGGTTGGTTTGGGATTGGGATTGCAAGACGTTTTCAAAGACATGTTCTCGGGTTTCGTATTGCTTTTCGAAGGAAGTATCCGTGTGGGCGATGTAGTGGAATTCAATGATGGAAAGTCTTCCGAACCGATGGTTGCAAAAATTATCCGTATCAATGTTCGCACTACTCAAATAGAAACCCGGGATGGCAATATCCTGATTGTTCCCAATGCAAAACTGACCCAGGAATATATTGAGAACTGGAGCCACGGAAGTACGCTTTCCCGTTTCCGTCTTCCTGTAACTGTTGCTTATGGAAGCGATACGCATTTGGTAAGCGAAATTTTGAAACAGGCCGTTCTCAGTCATCCGAAAGTCCACAAAACGAAGGGTGTAGATGTTCGTCTGAACGATTTTGGGGAAAATGGACTTCACATGGAGATCATGTTCTGGGCGGATCAAAGTTGGGATATCAATGTGTATAAATCCGAAATACGTTTTGAGATTGATCGCTTGTTCCGTCATTACAAGATCAAGATCCCTTATCCGCAACGGGATATGCGGATTATCCAGGAATCCGGCAAAAAAACAATCGAATAATTCCATTGGAGGCTTAAACCTCTAAACGATTGTTTTGTACTTACTACTTCCTTTTGTACATTTATTTCAGTTTCCTTGTTAAACTGGTTTTTCACATGTAATTCCCATAACGAAGAATTAATAATCAAAGAATAGTGACTATGCAAACCAATATACTTTGGACAGGACGAGCTTACTACTCATTGGAAAATTGTTTGGTTGAAATCAAGTCGACAGGTTCACTGATAAAATCAACAATCATTGGACTCTTTGAGGGAAAAATATACCAGGTTGAATACCGGATTGAGACAAACAGGAATTGGGAAACCCTTTTTTTAGAACTTAATTGTCAACATAACAATAGCATCCAACATGTTAAATTGGAAAGTGATGGTAAAGGAAACTGGATGAAAAACGGTCAGACAGCTGATCAATTCAAAGGATGTATAGATGTTGATATTCCTCTGACTCCTTTTACCAATACACTGCCAATACGCAGGTTAAAATTGAGCAAAAACCAATCTCAGGAAATTCGGGTGGTGTATTGTGATCTTTTAGCCCAGGAAATAAAACCCGTTCACCAGAGATACACTTGCTTGTCAAATTCCGAATATCATTATGAAAATGTACCGAATGATTTTGAAGCCACTATTCAAGTAGACGAGTCGGGATTGGTAGTTGATTATCCATCATTATTTGAAAGGACTAAGATATTGAAAGTTAATTATCTCAAACAGGACTAATTTCATCGAATTAAGAGATAAAAACAAACAAGAAATAATCTAAAAACAAATTTCCTGGAATGCAAGATTTTATAGAACAGGCAAACAAAAATGGTATAACACTGTTCAGTCAGGGTAGCTGTCAGTTTTGTGGTGCCAACTATCAAAGAGGCATATTTGAATGCATGGAAAATTATAATAACGGTATCGAACTGTTAAACTTCAATAATCCGGACTATCAGATTTCGCGGTTTCTCAGTGTTGATGCACATGCTTTACAGCATCCTGAAATTCACGGTCGCTGGAGTAACCATTTTCATCTG
>CBFGPJ010000057.1:0-9954 GCA_965650615.1 uncultured Fluviicola sp.
ATGTTGGGAATTCCTGCTAAAATTGCCGGAAATCCGACACGTTATTTGTGCACACCTCCCAATAAAGAGGGTAAAATCCATCCGGCAATATTATTTGCAGCTAAACTAGCGGGAATCGAAACGATTTATAAAGTTGGTGGGACACAGGCAATTGCTGCCATGAGCTTGGGAACAGAAACTATTCCGAAAGCGGATAAGATTTTTGGTCCCGGAAATCAATACGTAACGGCTGCGAAGGTGTATGCTCAGAATTTGGGAATAGCGATTGATATTCCGGCCGGACCTTCTGAAGTGTTGGTTGCAGCGGATAATTCCATTCCTGCTTCTTTTGTTGCTGCTGATCTGTTGGCCCAGGCTGAACACGGAGCAGATTCACAGGTGATTTTTCTTACCGATGAGACCAATTATCTCAACGACGTTTTGAATGAAGTAGCGAAACAATTGGAAACACTTCCGCGAAATGAAATTGCACGCGAAGCATTAAAATCAAGCACTGCAATTGTTGCGATGAACGAAAAGTGGCCCGATATAATTAATACGTATGCTCCGGAACACTTAATTGTTATGGGGGAATACGAAGCTGAGATCGTTCAGCGGGTTACCAATGCAGGAAGTGTTTTTATTGGGAAGAATACAACTGAAAGTTTCGGTGATTATGCTTCCGGAACAAATCACACCTTGCCAACTTCCGGATTTGCAAAAGCGTATAGCGGTGTTTCCCTGGATTCCTTTGTAAAGAAAATCACTTATCAGAAAATAAGTGATGAAGGATTGAAAAATCTCGGAAATGTTGTTGTTACACTGGCTGAAGCGGAAGAGCTGCAAGGGCATGCGAATGCGGTAAAAGTTCGTTTGAGCGAGGTGAGTTCGAGTTCCCGGAGTGCAACGAAAGGAGTATCGAGAACGACTTCTATAGAACATTTTATTCGTCGTGATTTAAGAAATTTGCAAGCTTACAGTTCTGCACGGAGTGAATTTGAAGGTACAGGGGAAATTTTCCTGGATGCCAATGAAAACGGAATGCTTACGAACTACAATCGTTATCCGGACCCCTTCCAAAAAGAACTTAAGGAAGTCATTTGTGAAATCAAAGGGTTTAAGTCCGAAAACCTGTTTCTTGGGAATGGTTCGGACGAGGTGTTGGATCTTATATTTCGATTAACCACAACTCCTTTTCTGGATTCGGTTGCCTGCCTGAATCCTTCGTATGGTATGTATGCTGTTCTTGCGAAAATAAACGGTGTGAACCTGACAGAGATCAAACTGGATCAAAACTTCCGGATTTCTGCTTCTGAGATTCTTTGTCAGGCTGAAAATTCAAAGTTGCTGATTCTTTGCAATCCGAATAATCCAACGGGAAATGTCATCCCTAAAAATGAGATCCGCAAAATTGTGGCCCAATTTAATGGAGTAGTGGTCATTGACGAAGCATACATCGATTTTTGCCCGGATTATTCATTCGCCGATGAAGTAGATAATTACTCCAATTTGATTGTTGTTCAAACACTTTCAAAAGCTTACGGAATGGCCGGATTGAGAATCGGGATGGGGATTGCTTCTGAAACATGGATAACAGCCTTGAACAAGATAAAAGCTCCATATAACTTAAGCAACCTGGTCCAGGAAACAGCGATCCGGGAATTGAAATCAACCGAATGGAATAACGTAAAAGCGCAAATTATCAATGAACGCAAGCGATTGGAGGCTTTTCTGAAAGGGTTGCCACTTGTTGAAGAAGTATTCCCGACAGCGTCTAATTTCATTTTGTTCCGTATTCCCAACGCTTCGGATGTTTACCGCAAACTACTCAACAATGGAATTGTGGTCCGTGACAGAAGTGCTCAGTTCAATTGCTCGGACACCTTGAGAGTCAGCATCGGGACAAAAGCCGAAAATGACGCATTCATTCAATTCATGCAAAAATTATGAAAAAGAAAGTTTTATTTATTGACCGGGACGGTACCATCATCAAAGAACCGGCAGATTATCAAATCGATTCATTTTCGAAACTCCAGTTCATGGAAGGGGCCATTTCAGCGCTTAAAACCATCAATTCCTGGAAAGAATATGAATTCGTGCTCGTAACGAACCAGGACGCAATGGGAACCGCAGCTTTTCCATACGAAGATTTCATTGGCCCACACCAATTAATGCGGGATATTTTAGCAAGTGAAGGGATCGTATTTTCGGAAGAATGTATTGATTGTTCCATTCCTTCTGAACAATCGCCTAACCGGAAACCAAAAACGGGAATGCTTACGCGTTATTTCTCAGAAGAATACGATCTTGAAAACTCCCTGGTAATCGGAGATCGCTGGACGGATGTAGAACTGGCCAAAAACCTGGGATGTAAGGCTTTTTTGCTGCAAACCCGGGAGATTGAAATTGGTAATGAACTGCAATTTTCAAAAGAAGAACTTGAAAAAGTGCTTTTGAGGACCGTCACGAATTGGAGCGATCTGGTTGCAGATTTGCGCCTTGGAGTTCGTAAAGTGGAAATCCGGAAAACAACCGCAGAAACAGATTGTTCTGTAGTGCTCAACCTCGACGGAACGGGAATTTCCAAAATAAGTACCGGAATTGATTTCTTCGATCACATGCTGGACCAACTGGCGCGTCACGGACAACTGGATCTTGAATTAGTCATGAATGGTGATCTGAATATCGATGAACACCACACGATCGAAGATACCGGATTGGCTTTGGGAATGGCAATTGACCGGGCACTTGGTTCAAAAAGAGGAATTGAACGTTATGGCTTTTGCCTGCCAATGGACGATTGTTTCGCTACGTGTGCCATTGATTTTGGTGGTCGACCTGAATTGATCTGGGACGCGGAATTAAAACGGGAATACGTGGGAAAGTTACCAACAGAAATGGTAAATCACTTTTTTAAATCATTCTGTTTTACAGCACGTTGCAACATTTACATTAAAGCTTTAGGTGAAAATGAACACCACAAAATAGAAGCTATTTTCAAAGCATTTGCAAAAGCAATTTTGATGGCCAAACGCAGGAATGGCAACTTCGAAATACTTCCCTCAACAAAAAATGAATTGTAATGAAAGTAGTAATTATTGATTATGGTGCCGGGAACATATTTTCCGTTCAGCAAGTGTTTAAACGATTAGGAGTCGCTATTGTTTTGAGCAGCAACGAAGCAGAAATCCGATCTGCAACACATGTTATTTTCCCTGGTGTAGGACATGCCAAAAGCGCTATGGAACAATTACAGCAAAAAGGATTGGATAAAGTGATCCCGACATTGACTCAGCCTGTTCTTGGAATTTGCCTGGGAATGCAGTTGATGTGTGGATGGAATGAGGAAGGGAATCTGCAGGGTTTGGGGATTTTTCAAACACCGGTCCAATCACTTCGGAATCTAAACTCTAATTTTCAAATTCGCCAATTCGCTAAATTACGAACCGCCAGCATTAATGAGGGGTACAGAGGTGAAGCCTCAAATTACCCCGTCCCTCATATGGGGTGGAACGACGTTTATTTACATGGAAATTCGGATGCTTTTTACTTTGTTCACAGCTATGCGGCAGGGATTTGCGAAGAAACCTGGGGAATCACATCCTATCCAACTCCATTTTCAGCAGCTTTGAAGAAGGACAACTTCTTTGGCGTACAATTTCACCCGGAAAAAAGCGGTTCGGCCGGGGAACAATTACTTAAACAATTTTTAGCATTATGATCGCAATACCGGCAATTGATATCCTCGACAGGCAAATCGTCCGCTTATATCAAGGCAACTACTCTAAAAAGACGAATTACAATTTGGATCCTGTTCAATACGCACAGGAAATCAAGAAGAACGAACTCGAATACCTGCATTTAGTAGACCTTTCAGGTGCAAAAGCAGGGGAGTTGGTTCATACGGATTTGATGAAAGAAATCGCTTTAAGAACAGGATTGAAAGTAGATTTTGGAGGTGGGATCAAATCAAGAGAAGACGTTGTTTCACTTCTTGAACTGGGAGCAAATCAAGTCGTAATAGGAAGTTTATGTGTACGGGATCCGGAACTGGTTCGTTCCTGGATCAATGAATTTGGAACGAAAAAGTTCATCCTGGCACTTGACACCGATGGAATAAACCTGAAAATTCAAGGCTGGCAGGAAAATTCCGGAATTTCACTGGAAGAATTAATGAAGCACTTTGAGCCATTCAAAGCCCTTACCATTTTGACAACCGATATCCGAAAGGATGGAACAGGATCGGGGCCAAACATAGACTTGTATCGTTCGTTGATTGAAAAATTTCCAAATCAGCGTTGGATTGCAAGTGGCGGAGTGAGGAATCTTTCAGACCTGGAAAAACTCAGAGAAGCCGGCTGTTTCGGTTGTGTGGTAGGAAAAGCATTACTGGAAGGAGAAATCACTTTGAAAACATTAAAATCATTCAACAATGGAAGTCTATAAACGAATCATTCCATGCCTGGATATTCAGAACGGAAGAACCGTGAAGGGAATCAACTTTGAGGGAATCCGTGATGCAGGGAATCCTGTAGAATTGGCCAAACTTTATAGTAAACAAGGTGCCGATGAACTCGTTCTGCTTGATATTTCGGCAACAAATGAAGAACGCAGTACTTTTTTACCAATCGTAGAGGCAGTAGCAAGCGAAGTAAACATTCCTTTTACGGTAGGAGGAGGAATTTCTTCCGTAGAAACTGCCCGGAAGCTGCTTCGAAGCGGAGCTGATAAGATTTCGATCAATTCATCTGCAGTTAAAAATCCTGGATTAATCAGCGAATTGGCAGATGCATTCGGAAGCCAATGTATTGTAGTTGCCGTTGATATCCGAAAAAAGGCGGGTTTCTGGACCGTTCATACGCATGGAGGAAAAGTCGGCACCGGAATAAATGCACTTGAATGGATTATTGACTGTGTGGATCGGGGAGCGGGAGAGTTACTCATTACTTCTATGGACGAAGATGGAACAAAGAACGGTTTCGCACTGGATTTTTATATCCAGGCAGAGCAACTTGTTTCTGTTCCTATAATTGCTTCCGGTGGAGCAGGAAAGATGGGGCATTTTGAAGAACTCTTCACACAAACGGGAGTCACGGGTGGATTGGCAGCAAGTATCTTCCATTACGGAGAAATCCAAATCCCTGAGTTGAAGAACGGACTCAGTAAAACAGTAAGAATCAGAAATTACACCGACGATGAATGTCGGGATTAAAAAAAAGAACATGAAAACCAATGAAAACGGATTGATTCCGGCAATTATCCAGGATTACCTGACAAAAGAAGTGTTGATGCTGGGATATCTGAATGATGAAGCATTAGAACTGACGAAACAAACCAAAAAAGTAACATTCTTTTCCCGTTCAAGGAATACACTTTGGGTGAAAGGAGAAACATCGGGGAATTATTTGAATGTGGTGGATTGGAAATTGGATTGTGATCAGGACACTTTGTTGATCCGGGTCATTCCGGACGGGCCAACTTGTCACACAGGAACCGCAACCTGTTGGGGCGAAAATAAATCATCCGATTTTTCAACTCTGGAAACATTGATCCAAACCATTGATGATCGCTTTTCAAATCCGAAAGCAGATTCTTACGTCCAATCATTGATTGAAAAAGGGTTGCCTAAAATTGCGCAGAAAGTAGGAGAAGAAGGAGTGGAATTGGTTATTGAAGCGATGCGGAATGAAACCGAATTGTTCAAAGAAGAAGCTGCGGATTTGCTATTTCATTATTTGGTTTTGTTGCGAGCGAAAGGGATTGATTTTAGTGAGGTGCTGGATGTGCTGTCAGAGCGGACCAAAAGTTCGCGACAGTAATATGAATTAATGTTTTCTGTCCAGATACAGGCAATCCAGGAGTACGAAATACAACAGAAACATTTTTTCAGTAAGGGAATACTTTTCACTGCAGGTCATTTGTCCCCGGTAATCAATTCCCTTAGGTTTAAGATAATCCCATGTTTCCAGTGCATTGATTTCTCCTGCAAGTATATCATTTTCATACAAGGAATAAATCATTTGATGTTCTTTGAGGCTTAATTTTCCATTGGAACGCCGAAAGGAAACCATGCGACCATCCGAGAATGTTACTTCGTGTTTTTGCCGCTTTCCGATCAGGTTACGCATAGGATTGGCAATATAGAAATCGCAAACGGGTTGTTCGTTCACTAAAACGCGGGAACGATGACTTGAGGAAAAGAACGAAGAAGTATCTTCAGTGCGAATAACCAGTTGTTCACTGCTATAAACAATACCGGTTTTAGGATTCAAAATGACGGTCATTAGGAGATCATTTCCAGCTTCATTCATCAGATCTATCTTGTAGCAGTCATAAAAACGTCTCTTCAATTCTACATTGAATACATCGTTATATCTTCTGAGACGGATTCCGAACTTTTCCACTTATGTTGATCTGACAACTAATTTATTTTACCGAACCTTTTAACTAAATGGTTTACAAAAGAATTACCAGTGCTTTTCGAAATACGCCTTGTCAAACACCTTTTCATTATGCTTAAACAGGGTAGAAGCAGTGTTTTTCAAATGCATCGGATCTTTCTTGCCAAACAACCGTGTAAGCATGGCGATTGGAAATAGGAATAAGTAGAAAATGAGGCTCAAAACAATATTCGGTACGATGTAGCTCAGTACGACCGTCAGTTTCATCCAGGCAAAATCGATCCATTTGGCAATGAAATCAGAAAGTACACCTGCCAAACCAACAAAGAATGCAACAGATAAGCTCCACTTCATCTTTGTGATCAAATAAACCAGTATAAAGCCGACTACAATTGCCAGGACTGTTTTAGCTGGATTGGAAGCTTTTTGTTTCGGAGCACTCATTGTTTCGAAAACTTAGAACAAGGAATAAATAAACGGTGCAATGGCGCTGGACCCACCAAAAACAATCAAAACTCCGATCAACAGAAGAATGATGATTACCGGTGCTAACCAAAATTTCTTTCGCTCTTTCATAAAGCGCCATAAGTCGCGTAAAAATTCCATTTAGTTTCAAATTTTAATTTTCTTTTCCCTCAGCTGTCTGTCTTTTCGCCGTGACGGGGTATCTCTTTCCTTCGGCCATTCCGTCTTGTTAGACGGAGCCTCAGTCTTTCCGCCGTGGCGGACTATCGTTGATTCTTCTTCGCTTTCTGAAGAAGGTATTTTGCCAATAATTTATTTGTTTCCGCATTCGGATGTGAATCTCCACCAAGTGTATATTTTCCCTGATAGACAATTACATTCGACAAATCTATAAACTTAATCTTCTTCTTGGTCAAATAGGATTTAAAAATGCGCATTTCTTCCGGAGTATATGCCACATAATTCGGATAGAAAACCAGGTAGAATTTATCATTCCCGAATTGTTTGGTGTATTCCTTTTTTGTTTGAAGCACCATTTCTGTTACCAGATCAAAATGGGAATCATTCAGTTTTAAAGGTAGATCCGCTTCGAAATACTTTACGATGTTGGTTTGATACAAACGTTCGTACCAACCTGAAATGAATGGCCGACCGTCTTTGAATAACTTGTTACGGACCAATTTTCCGTCTTTCATTTCGTAATAAGGAGCTAAATGCAGCCATTCCGTGTATCGATGCATTGTCCCAATTGCGCGGAAAATATGATCCCAAAAGAAAATATAATACCCGCAACCGTCTTTCTCAGTCACTTGTTTGGAAAGATCACGGTACTGAAATTGTGCCAGCATGTGATTGGTTCCCGTTGCCGAAATACAAAAATTGTATGAATTGGTATTCGGAGATTGCTCCTGAACCTGGTAAGCCAATGTTTGATTGTCCTCCAAACCATACCCAAAACCAATAGAACATCCGAAGAACAAAGCATAATTGGTTTTAGTCGAATCAAAACCCGGAGTGATGCGTTTGTTCATGTGATCAATGGAATACTTCACATCAAATACCGTATCATTATTACCAACCACTTTCACGTCGCGATAGATACTGTCCGGATAGTAAGTTGCTCCAACTTGACGTGCAATGTGATTTTCAGGTAAATTCGGAATACTAAAATCTTTCTTGAAAGCAGAAGGCATTCCCAAAACGAAAAACAATACTGTTTCAACCAGGAAAAGCAGTAATGCAATCAACGTCAGATTAGCAAGGATTACCCGTTTTCCTTTCAGGAAAAGTAAATAGAAACAAGTGAGAATAAACAACAATGATATGTACTTCCACAATCTCAACCAACCAAAGATCTCACTTCCAATGCCATTTTTAGTCACGTTGTAACAAAACAAGCTGATCAGAGCAAGGATCAAAATCAGGAATGTTCGTTTATTCGCTTTGACAAAGGATTTGAATTTATTCATCATTTCGCTTAGTCCATTTTAAATTTGACCATCCATTTCTCCTTGTTTTCCCAATCTTCCTGTTCTGTTTTGGTATAAACAAAATCTCCGACAACCAAATAATCCATTTCCGTACTCATAAAGCATCGGAACGCATCATAAGGCGTACAAACGATCGGTTCACCACGCACATTGAAACTTGTATTTACCACTAATCCATAGGAAGTTTGATTCTTAAATTCCCGGATCAATGCGTAATATCGCGGATTCGTTTCCTCATAAACCGATTGAACACGCGCAGAAAAGTCGAGGTGTGTGATCGATTGAAGATCACTTCGCTGATGGTACAAACGTTCCCAAAGTGGCAGATCATTGTAATTTTCCGGTAATTTCAATCTCCTGCTTTCTTTTACCGGTGCAACAACCAGCATGTAAGGCGAGTCTGCCTGTAAATCAAAATATTCACGTGCATCCTCTGCCAAAACAGAAGGAGCAAAAGGCCTGAATCCTTCACGGTATTTGATCTTTAAATTTAGTTTCTTCTGCATTTCCGGATTACGGGCATCTCCCAGAATACTTCGATTACCCAAAGCTCTCGGCCCGAATTCCATTCTTCCCTGGAACCAGCCAACTACATTTCCTTCAGCTAATTTTGAAGCAACAAAAGCAGTCAATCCATTGAAGTCATCATACTTTTTATACTGTGCGTTCGTGCGTTTGTTCATCGACTGAATTTCCTTCTCCGAATAATCAGGACCTAAGTAAGTTCCATTCATCTGATCGTAGGAATAATCAATGATCCGCTCTTCCTCAAAATACATGTGAGAAACTGCCAATGCAGCACCCAAAGCCCCACCGGCATCACCTGAAGCGGCCTGGATATAAATTTCCTTAAAGATATTTTCTTCCAGCAATTTCCCATTTGCAACACAATTGAGTGCTACACCACCTGCCATGCACAAGTAATCGGAATTTGTCAGTCGTTTTGCTTCTTTGGCCATCAGGATAACAATCTCTTCCGTTACTTTTTGAATAGCAATTGCCAAATTACAGTGAACCTGCTCTAATTCGGATTCTCCTTCACGACGTGCAATACCAAACAATTCCTTCCATTTCTGGTCGTGAACCATGCGAAGTCCTGTTGCGTAGTTGAAGTACTTTTGGTTCAACCAAATAGATCCATCGCTTTTAATATCAATTAATTCCGATTTAATTTTCCGGATGAATTCTTTGGTCTGATCTGCATGTTCGTTTCCATAAGGAGCAAGGCCCATGAGCTTGTATTCTCCGGAATTAACCGTGAATCCCAAATAATAAGTGAATGCACTATAAAGCAATCCGACAGAATGCGGAAACTCCATTTCACGCAGCAATTCAATCTTTTCACCTTTCCCCAAACCTATAGAAGCAGTACACCATTCACCGACACCATCTATTGTTAGAATAGCAGATTCTTTGAATGCAGAAGGGTAAAATGCACTTGCGGCATGGGACAAGTGATGTTCCGGGAAAAGTAGTTTTACTTTCTTTTTATCATACGTTCCGACTTCCTTTAACCCTTCATGGATCATTTTTTTGAGGAACATTTTCTCATTGATCCAAACAGGAATCGCTTTCAAAAACGAGACAAGCCCTTTTGGAGAAAAGGAATAATACGTTTG
>CBFGPJ010000058.1:0-9923 GCA_965650615.1 uncultured Fluviicola sp.
TAACCGAAAAATTAGTGTATAAGTTTGGAAGGAAAAGACTGATGAACATATCCTTTCCTTCTTTAATGCTTTTGAATACATCTTCTATTGCTGGAAAGGTATATTTAATCTTGAACATTTTACGAATAAAAAAAATTGAAATTACTCCACTCACCAAATTCCCCGCGAGAACTAAAAGAGGTTGATAGATATAATCTTCTTCTTTTTTTATGACAACAAAAATTAAAGAAATAAACAGAAGTTTTGAAATAAGATTCATTATCGTTATATACTTCATTTTTTCAAATGCTTGAAAAAGCCAGTCAGGAAACAAAATTCGCCCGGGAATTGACATGAAAGAAATCCAAAAAAGCAATCTGTTTTCATAAAAAGCAGGAACAGAATAAATGAGAATGGCAAAAATTAAAATGGAAGATAAAAACAAGAGGAATTTTGCTGTGATTACTATTGAAAATATCCTGGAAACTTCTTGAATATCATCTCTTTTCTTTGCAATATCCCGAACGGCAGTATAGTTGAATCCAAAATCAGCAAATGTATCGAAATAGACTACCACAGAGCTGGCAAATGC
The DNA here is from genome assembly GCA_965650615.1 of uncultured Fluviicola sp. Classification (GTDB taxonomy): domain Bacteria; phylum Bacteroidota; class Bacteroidia; order Flavobacteriales_D; family Crocinitomicaceae; genus Fluviicola. The sequence goes on from CBFGPJ010000058.1 coordinate 572, forward strand.
CAATTTGCCAAATCCTTCAACACCAATAACTCTGGCTAAGTATGGGAAGGTAATCAGAGGAGAAAAATAACCGATGAATTGCAGTAGGGAAAGAGAGATAAAGTTGCCAAGCAATGCTTTCCCATCCTTGTTCTTTCGTATTTTATTTAATGTTTTCAATGGTGCTTTTACCTTTTGTTGAATTCAATATACCACTTCATAGCTTCTTTCAATCCGTCCTTTAAATAATGTGTTGGTTCATAATTCAGCATTTTTTTCGCTTTTTCAACACTTGCCAGGGAGTGGGGGATATCACCTGCACGATTGGGACCGTGAAGGATTTCTACTTCAGTAATCTTTGGATCAAATTCACTCAGATAGTGTTGAATGAGTTGTGTAACTTCCAATAACGTAGTCCGCTCTCCGGCTGCAGTATTGAATACCTGGCCGATGACTGATTTATTTTCTGTTGTAGCAGCCAAATGATTCATTTGAATTACGTTGTCAATATAGGTAAAATCCCGGGAATATGAGCCATCCCCATTGATTATTGGTGATTTGTACCGCATAAACTGCTGAATGAATTTTGGGATAACCGCGGCATAGGTTCCATCAGGATCCTGACGACGACCATATACATTAAAATAACGCAATCCGATTACCTCCATGCCATAATTAAGTCCGAAGACATGTGCATACAATTCGTTTACATATTTAGTTACAGCATACGGAGAAAGTGGTTTGCCAATAATTTCTTCTACTTTCGGCAGATTTTCAGAATCACCGTAAGTGGAAGAACTTGCTGCATAAACAAATCGTTTAACTCGCTCATCTCTGGCGGCAGTAAGCATATTCAAAAAACCGGTAATATTCACTTCGTTGGTTGTGACCGGATCATTTATTGATCGTGGAACGGATCCCAATGCCGCCTGATGTAAAACAATGTCCACACCCTGAACCGCTGTTTGACAATCGGTAAAATTACGGATGTCTCCGTCTACTAGTCGAAAATTAGGGTGGGATAAAAAAGAAATGATGTTATTTCGATGTCCTGTTGAAAAATTATCCAGGCAAATCACCTCGTTGTTTGTTTTCAATAAATCTTCACAGAGATTTGAACCGATGAAACCTGCCCCGCCTGTTACGAGAACTTTTTTATTACTTATTCTTGGATATGTCATATTCTTCCACTTCACATTAATTCTAACCAACTCTTAATCACTTAACCAAATTGAATTTGAAAAACCCATATTTAAAATGAAAAAGATCGATCTGAAAAGAAACTCTTTCCTTAACCCCTTTGTAATTTGTAACAAAAAGTTAGAATTCCAGTGGTAGTATTTCAGGTGATTCGGGGGCAAAGTTATCCTTTTCATAGCTTAATTAACAAACTTATTGTTAAAAAATAAAAAATAAGGAATTTTGTCCTACCTTTAAATGATTAATTATCTGTTTATTATGAGTGACAAAATGTATGCTGTAAAATAATGGGTTTTGCCAGGAACTTGTCTCCCGGCACGATTTCTGTACATTTGTATGATTTTTTACTTATTTGAAATTCAATTATGAAATTACATCACCTTCTATTCTTAGCACTTGCGCCTTCAGCATTGAATGCGCAAACTGAAATCGATGGCATGAACAAGTGGTCACTTGGTTTATCGATTGGTGCACATGACGGTATGGCTCCGTCCAGAGCAACAACCCGCCTGTATCAAATTCATCATTATGGTATCAACGCAAGGTACATGTTTACGAATCGTGCAGGTATCAAACTAGGAGTGAATTATGATTTCCTGGATTTTATCGATCGCCCATACAATAGTTACTATGTAAGAACTTCTCTTGAAGGTGTTGTGAATGCAGGAGATATTCTTCACTTCCCTCAGGTTATGCCACGTATCGGGCTTTTGGTTCATGGTGGATTCGGTTTTTCAAGCTTATGGTCAGACAACAATCCAAGAATCGCAAATACAGAATCGCTTTCGAAACGAGCTGATGGAATGATCAATTTTACTTTCGGAGTGACCCCGCAGCTTAAATTGAATGAAAGATGGTCCCTGAACGGTGATCTTTCATTCATATTTCATGCACGTCAACACAATACATTTGATATGCAGAGGGTGAACAAAAAGGGATCAATTGATGGTTACATGCTGAACCTAAGTATTGGTGTTTCTTACTATTTGGGTAAAAACAAGACGCATGCGGACTGGACTCCGACCGTTTACGGAGCAGCTGGTATGGACCCGAAAGAATTAAGTGAATTGAAAGCTGAGATTGCAGCGTTGAAAGAACAAACCCGTGACGATGACAAGGATGGAGTTCCAAATACAGTTGACTCGGAACCGAATACACCTGTGGGCAGTTTTGTAGATTCGAAGGGAGTTTCCGTTCGTGATAAAGATGCTGATGGAGTTGCTGATCCATATGATGTTTGTCCGGAGATTGCAGGTGTATATTCTGCAAACGGATGTCCTGATATGGACAAAGACGGAGTTGCAGATAAGGATGATGAATGTCCTCAAACAGCAGGATTGGCTTCCAATAAAGGGTGTCCGGTGGTTGCGAAAGAGGTTCAGGACGTCATGACAAAAGCACTGAAGGGTGTTCAGTTTGAATACTCAAAAAGTACCTTGTTGAATTCTTCTTTACCGGTTTTGGATGAGGTTGTCCGTGTAATGAACCAAAATCCGGATTACCGTTTGGCAATTTCAGGTCATACAGATAATGTGGGTGATGAGGCTCAAAACATGTTGCTTTCCGAATCAAGAGCACAGGCGGTTGCAAATTACCTTATTTCAAAAGGTATTCAGCCTGAAAGAATCACTGCAAAAGGGTTTGGGGAAACTCAACCGAAAACAACAAACGATACTCCGGAAGGTCAGGCAGTAAACAGACGCGTTGAATTCAACGTTTTGTTTGATTAAGATATAAACTATTGAAATGAGAACAGGAACTCCATAAGGGTTCCTGTTTTTTTGTTTTAAGAAGGGATGAAGAAAATTCAGTGATTTACTTCGGTTATTAGTTTTTTGGCTACGATCTTATCAATTGGAAAGGTCAGCAATTCTTCTTTGAGTTCTGAAAGGCTTACCCAATGCAGTTTTTCGGTGTTTTCCCTGTTTTCAACCAAGTGATCCAGCGAATTTACAGCTGCTTCGATTAAATAATAAACCGAAATAACCTGGTCGTTTTCAGAGAAAGCTGAGATCTGAAAGAAATCAGTCAGATAGAATAAATTGCCGACTTCAATTTCCAGATCAAATTCTTCCCGGAATTCCCGTTTCAGGCAATCGATCATTCCTTCTCCGAATTCCAAACCACCGCCGGGAAACTTCGTAAAGCTAAGGTCCCGGTAAGATTCGTCCGAAAGCAATACTTCGTTCCGGTGATTGATGCAAATACCGTAAACACGAATATTGAATCGCTTCATCTATTTTTCTAAAACAGATAGAATATCCGGTTTGAAATACAATTCTGATTTTAAGACTTTTCCATCTTCACGGTAAATGGGATTTCCGTCGGCATCCAGTTTACTCATATTGGAGCGCTGAATTTCAGCAAAGACTTCGGCAATTTTATCCTGAAGTCCGTGTTTCAGGATTGTTCCGCACAAAATGTACAATTGATCACCCAAAGCATCTGCAATTTCTACGATGTCCCCATTTTTTGCAGCTTCCAAATACTCTTCGTTCTCTTCTTTCATCAGGTTGTAACGCAAGATAATATCAGCCTCGGACAACTGTGCTGTAGGTTGATAATTGTTTGGAATGTTGAACGCATTGTGAAAAGTTTCAACTGCTGAAATGGTTTCTTTGAGTGTCATACTTGTTGTGTTTCTGCAAATATACTCAATTGAGACTTCGACTGCGCTCAGTCTCCTTCTAATCTTACATACCGCTTTGAAAAAGGGCCCTGAGCGTAGTCGAAGGGTCACTTTTATCGTCTCACTTTTTACTCTCTACAAAGGTCATCACCGGCCTGAATCCGACCATAGGATTTGCTTCCGTGAACTTTTTCGTGCTTTGGTTACGGATGTCATAACCGGGAGAATTCCAATCTCCGCCAACAGCGATATGTTGTTCCGAAACCATTTCTGCAACGTTGCCATTTAAATGAAAGATTCCGAACTCATTAGGGAAGTAGGACTGAACAGGTGCAGTCACGTCAGCATAATGTCCGCCATCTCCGATATAATCGAAACCGATAGAATTGGGTGCCAGGATAAGTTTTCCCGAAATGGTATCCCTGGTAATGCATCCTCCGTCGATTTGCAGAAAATTAGCCATCATTTTTCCTTTTTGTGTGCGTAAATAAGGAGAATCCCAGGCGTAAACCCGGTCCAGGCGTGTTCCATTTGCAGCGCGGATAAATTCAGCTCTTTTGGGCAAACGGACAACAATACTTTGGTTTTGGGTGTATTCACGCCAGATTTTGGTCAACCATTCACAATATTTCTCCGCTTGTTTATGCGTTAGATTGACTACCGGGTAATTTTTATATGCTTTATGGTTGAAATAGTGTGTGACATACTTGTCTCCTTTAAAGTAGGTGGAATTCCATTTTGCCGAATCAACTAAAGCTGATCGGTATTCGTCCATTTTCCCGGACTTCTTCAAATCATCCAAATATTCCTGATAATTGAAATTGGAGACTTCCGTTTTCGATATGAAAAACCCTTCACATGTGATCGTATCCCCATCTACGATTGTTTTCCCCGGGGAAATGTAAGAGAATCCGACTTTCGTCGCATTTTTCATTCCTTCCAAATCTAAAACCGGTTTTCTTCGTTTTGCAGCAGAAAGGCATGTAATGGTTACAAGAAGAATGAAAATAGAAGTTACGAATCTTTTCATAAGGTATTTTTTGTTTCTATAAAGTTAATTTATTTGGTGGGTTACAAAAAAAACTCCCACCACAAGGATGAGAGTTTCTATCGTAAATTATCTGAAGTTTAATGAAACAGCCTCGTGAGATAGTAAATTCCTGCTGCCAACAAACCTGAAACCGGAATCGTTAAGATCCATGCCCAAAGCAGGTTGATGGTAACACCCCAGCGAACTGCGCTCAAGCGTTTTGTTGCCCCGACTCCAATAATGGAACCGGTAATGGTATGTGTTGTAGAAACCGGGATCCCTAAGTTGGAAACGGTGAACAAAGTCAAAGCTCCTGCAGTTTCGGCACAAACACCTTCCAATGGAGTTACTTTGGTGATTTTTGTTCCCATTGTTTTTACAATTTTCCAACCACCCATCATGGTACCTAAACCAATCATTAGGTAGCAGGAGAATGCAATCCAACCCGGCATTGTTTCAGAGTTCACTTTTGCTTTGATCTTATGGCCTTTCAGAATTTCTCCGTCTTTGTCCACATAATCATTGAAAATGGCAGCTTCTCTGTATTCCTTATTCAAGGTTTTTCCTTTGAAAATAGCTTCGTGCGTTTTTGCATCGTAAATATCTTCACCCTTCGTGTAAATCAAGATATGGTCTTCTTTCTTGATCTTCAATGAATCCACATCCTGGGTATACTCAGGCTTGAATTTTGCTTTGCGGCCGTCCGCATCATCAAACTCAATTTGGAATACTTCCGATATCTGGAACATTTTAGGAATATCTCCTGTGATTTGTCCCTGATCATTTCGCTGTGAGTTTGCGAAGACCATTAATGCTGCGCAAATAATACCCATTACTTTTTGAGAATCCGCACCACCATGTCCTAAAGAGAATGCAGCGGAAGAAAGTAATTGCAATTTTTTGTACATGTTTGATTCTTTCAACGCGGTCTGGCGTTTTCCATGCACCAATTGGTACCAGGTATAAGTCAGGATAAAGAGCGTAATCATTCCCATTACGATCCACATCATTACAGGTTTCACATCCAGGTATTCTACCATGTAATCCATGATGAAATAAGTGGCTGTTGAAAGTGCTAAGATAGAGATCATTTTCTTGGAGAAGCTTCTGCTTACGGTAATCAGGGCAATGACGAAAGCAATAATCCCACCGATAAAAGGAGCAAGGAAAATGAACAAAGTAACTTTGATGATCTCTGCAGAAGCAATCACGTCAAAACCGGCGTGGGCAACTGCCGCTCCTGCAAATCCTCCGATCAGTGTATGTGAGGAAGAGGATGGGATTCCCAACCACCAGGTCAGGAGGTTCCAGATCATTGCGGCGATCAGTCCGGAAAGGATTACATATAAGTCAATAGCACTGTTATCTACGGTTTTTGCTACTGTATTCCCAACACTCATGTCGAATACCCAGAAAGCAACTACGTTGAAAACGGCTGCCCAGACAACTGCCTGGAACGGGGTTAGTACTTTGGTTGAAACGACTGTGGCAATCGAGTTTGCAGCATCATGAAAACCATTTACCAAATCAAATAATAAGGCAAGGATAATGATGGCAATTAATAGTGAAAACATATCTTATTGGTTTACCAATGAATATTAAGCATATTTTACAACGATCGATTCGATGACATTTCCGGCATCTTCACACTTATCTGTTGCAACTTCCATAATTTGGTAGATCTCACGTTTCTTGATCAGGCTTTTCGCGTCAATGTCCGAATCAAACAACTTTTCGATACTCAGATCAAAAATATCATCCGCCTGATTTTCAACATAGTTGATCTTGATTACACACTCAACAATTTTCTGAGTGTTTTTCAAGTTTCGGAGTTCTTTTACAGCAGCATTTACAGCTAAAACCGCATCGTGAATAGCATCTGCCATTTTCAGGATTCCGGAATCGTTCGGGTCAACCTTATAGAAGTTGATTTTCTTAGCAGAAGCATAAATATAGTCTGCAATGTCATCCAGGGATGTAGCTAATGAGTGAATATCTTCGCGGTCAAAAGGAGTGATAAAATTTCTTCCTAGTTCAACAAAGATTTTGTGTGTTAAATCGTCATTTTGGTGTTCCAGATCTTCCATTTCCTTAATGATGCTTGCTCTCTTGTTGTAATCGGATTCGTTTACACATAATACCAATTTACCTGCGATCGCTTCCAGGTTCTGAGAAGCCTCTTCAAATAGAGAGTAAAACACTTTGTCTTTTGGTAAGAAAAACTTTAAAATTCCTGATGCCATTTGTTTAAACTTAATATTGATGGCGCAAATGTAATCTTAGTTTATTGAGGATGTTCCGAAGAAAGTAAATGTTAACGAAATGGTAAAGTTGATGTATTTCGGTTGTGTTGGGAAGGGGTCGTGTGTAAAGTATCAGTATTTGAGATAGTTAGGACAGGTTCAATGTTAAGTTAATGTTAAGTGGCGGTTTTTTAGAAGTGGAGAAATGGGGTTTAAAGAGCCGGTTGAGTCCCTGAAATTTGTCAAAACGCACTTCAATGTTAAGTGAATATTAAAAATGTTATCAAAAAATTAAACTATTATTTGGTGTAGATTAATTCAATGTGAAGCCATTAGTTTTGCCGGGAAATTAAAAAGTATTCATCTCTTTTTATAGAAAAAGGGGATATCTTGAAAAACACGTTAATGAACTCAGTAGTAATGAAACAGCTTTTATTTTTAAGTACATTGTTGGTTAGTAATTGGATCTTTTCGCAAAAAAAGGTCGATCTGTCAATTTTTACAAAACCTCAAAAGGGAATTGAATTTGTAGGAAAGGATTCCTTGTTCTCGATGCGCCTTCAATTCCGGATGCAAAACAGAGCAGCTTTTCTTACAAGAAGTGATGATGATTTTTCTGCCGGGTCATATGAATTCCGTGTGAGAAGATTGCGCTTAAAAATGGAAGGCTTTGTTTACAGTCCGAAATTGACCTATAAACTTCAATTGGCCTTTTCAAGAGGAGATATGGATTGGGATATGACACAGGAATCACATGTGAATACAAGTGTGAATATTGTTCGTGATGCTGTGATTTATTATGAACCATGGAAAAACCTCAAGTTCGGGTTCGGGCAAACAAAGCTTCCTGGAAACAGACAACGTGTTATTTCTTCAGGAGATCAGCAATTTGCTGATCGTTCGATCGTAAATGCAACTTTTACGATTGATCGTGATTTCGGATTTTTCGGAGCATACAAGAGTAAGTATTTTGCAGTGTTGGGTTCTCTTACTTCAGGAGAAGGAAGAAACAGCAGTAATTCCAATAGCGGATTAAGTTATACTGGGAGAATTGAGGCTTTGCCTTTTGGATCTTTCACGGATAAAAATGATTACCAGGAAGGTGATTTGGAACGGGAACAAAAGCCGAAATTGTCGATTGGTGCATCGTATAACTTTAACGATGATGCTGTTCGCTCAGGAGGTCAGTTGGGACGTGACCTGTATACTAAAACAGATATGACAACACTCTCACTGGATTTGTTGTTCAAATACAAAGGTTTTGCACTTTACAGCGAGTTCATGCAGCGAAATTGCTCTAATCCGATTACTTATACTTCAGATACATCTCTTATTCAGCCTGTTTTTAGCGGGTATGGTTTTTTGCAGCAGGTAAGCTACCTGTTTAAATCCAATTGGGAAGTTGCCTTGAGATATGCAGAAGTTACTCCTTTCTCATCCGTATACAATAATCCTGCGTTTTCTTCGGTAAATCTGAAAAAGAACCAGGAATTCCAATTGGGGGTTACCAAATATTTGTACGGACATCGTGTGAAGGTACAAGGGAATATTTTGTACCAGTTAACCAATGATTTGCGGGCTAAAACCGAGGCTGGTAAGTTCGGGGCGATTTTCCAGATCGAATTAGGAATATAAACTTCGACTCCGCTCAGTTTCCTTCCGATTTAAGTTTATTCTTAAAAGGTGACTGAGCGGAGTCGAAGTCCCTTTTTATCCTTTGAATTTATATCCGATTCCCTTAACGGTCTGAATGTAATCATCTCCGATTTTTTCCCTGAGCTTTCGTACGTGCACATCAATGGTGCGATCTCCTACAATGATATCGGTTCCCCAAACACGTTCCAGGATAACATCCCGTTCAAAAACCACTTCCGGGCGGGATGCTAAAAGTGCCAGTAATTCGAATTCTTTTTTCGGTAAGTGAAGTGTTTCGCCGTTTTTGATTACCAGGTATTTTTCACGGTTGATCACCAGGTCGGGAGTTCCCGCGGGTTTTGCCTGGACAGCTTCTTTTCGTCTTAATAGTGCATGGACCCTGCTTATCAGGACACGTGGTTTGATCGGCTTTGAAATGTAATCGTCTGCGCCGGCATCCAATCCGGCAATCTGACTGTAATCTTCATTTCGGGCTGTCAGAAAGCAAATAAGTACGTTTTCTAATCCGGGAGTATTCCTGATTTGTTCACATACTTCGATTCCGTCCATTCCGGGCATCATAACGTCAAGAATGACCAAATCAGGTCTTTCCTCCTTGCAAAGGCTTATTCCTGT
>CBFGPJ010000059.1:0-9833 GCA_965650615.1 uncultured Fluviicola sp.
AAATTAGCGCTTTGAAAAAAATAAAATGTAATTCTTATACCGTAGAAGTAGGGAATCTGGAGCTTTCTTCTTTTCCTGCCTTATTGCAGGAATCGTACAAAGATGTTCGGAAAGTCATCGTTGTGGATGAGAATACACACGACTTTTGCCTGGAATACCTGTTAACTGCTTTTCCGGCCCTTGAAGACGCTGAAGTGATCTTATTACCAACCGGTGAAGAGAATAAAGTGATGGAAGTTTGTTTCCAGGTATTGGAAGCCCTTTCTGATTATGGTATTGTTCGCTCGGACCTGGTAATCACACTTGGTGGTGGAGTGGTTAGTGATATGGGAGGATTCATAGCTTCGATTTATAAAAGAGGTCTGCCCTGTATTCATATTCCCACCTCTTTCATGGGAATGGTAGATGCTGCTATTGGAGGGAAAACCGGCATTGACTTAGGGAGTTTTAAGAACCAGATAGGAACATTCTATGATCCTGTAGCTATTTATGTGGATCAGCGTTTCCTGGCAACATTACCTGAAGAAGAATGGAGAAGCGGCTTTGCAGAAGTGCTGAAACACGCATTGATTTCCGATAAAAAAGAGTGGGTGCGACTGATATCAAGTAAACAGGATGAATTGTTTTCGGAAGAAAATGTGAAAAAGATCCTGGAGAAATCGATTGCAGTCAAAGCGAAAGTTGTCACCGAAGATCCAAAAGAGAAAGGAATCCGCAAATCCTTGAATTTTGGTCACACCATCGGTCATGCAATTGAAGGTTATTATTTGGACCTGAACCCAATGTCTCATGGAAATTGCATTGCACTGGGAATGATTGCAGAAGCTTTTTTGTCGAATCAGAAGGGAACCCTGGATACGGAAGAATTAAATGAGATTGTTCAGGTAATGATGGCTTTGTATCCTTGTCCTGAAGATTTGCTGACAGGTGTTGGGGTAATGATTGAACTCATGAAGAATGACAAGAAAAATGACCAACAAGGTGTGAGAACCTGTCTTTTAAACAAAATAGGTGAATGTTCGTGGGATCATTTAATTGATGAGAACGATATCAAGACGGCCTTTAATTATTTATATCAATCGTATTATAAAAATTGACACTTCGACTACGCTCAGTGTCCTTTTACAATGTTCTGTAAGGTGACTGAGCGTAGTCGAAGTCACAGAGGAATTATTTTTTCAATTCCAGCAATTTCGATTTGATTTTTTCCAGTTTATCGATCAAAACTTCATGTTGTTTTCCTTCGGAAATGTTCTTTTCCCCTGATTTTAAAGCCTTTTTGGCTCCATCAAGGGTGTAGCCCTGTTCTTTTACAAGTTGATAAATCTTGTTAAAATGCTCAATGTCTTTTACAGTAAATAAACGATTTCCTTTTTTATTTTTCTTGGGTTGAATTACCGTGAATTCTTTTTCCCAAAACCTTATCAGTGAAGTGTTTACATCAAATATAGCAGCAACCTCTCCAATGGAGTAATATAACTTGGTCAATACGATATTTTCTAATTTACTCAAGGCCAATGATTTTGATTCTGTGAAAATAATGATAATTTTGCACCGTCAGAAATATTATGTCCTTAAAAACTTACATATTTTCGATAGCTGTAATTCTTACGAGTAACGCGATTCAGGCGCAAACAGCTACAGGTTCTTTACATCAAAAGAGTCAGATGTCGTCTGACACCCTGTCGAAGCAGGCAACAACCTCTGCAACATTAGCAGTAGATTCTGCTCCGAAAATCAACAAACAGGTAGAAGAAATCATTCAATTCGCAAAGAAATTTCTGGGAACGCCTTACCATTACGCGGGTTCTACGCCATCCGGTTTTGATTGCAGTGGTTTTATTTACTACGTAATGGGTAACTTCGGAATGCGTCTTTCACGTTCAAGCCCCGGATTGGCAGAATTTGGAAAAACGGTCAAATTATCCGAGTTGCAGCCAGGTGACCTGATGTTCTTCAAAGGACGAAGTACACGTTCTGCCGGTGTGGGGCATGTTGCTATGGTGGTAGAAGTGAAGGATGGTGTGATTAAGTTTATTCACAGTTCTACTTCAAGAGGTGTAATTATTGATACATTCAATAACAGTGGATATTATGTTCCCCGCTATTTAAAATCAAAACGTTTGGATTACGGAGGAATTGCTCCGAAGAATTAATGTTTGGATTTAACCGTTTTCAGGTGCCATAAGAGGTAAATGATACATAAAAACGCCATTCCCGCACCGAATAAAAAGACATTCCAGATCGATTTCAGGTTATTTTGATACCACAAATTAGTGGACAATGCGCCGCTCAACACACCGAATTCCAACGCAATGAACATAGTTCCGGTCCCACGGCCCCGTCTGTTTTTGGGAGAAAGATCGGCCGTCCACGCAAAAATGGTCGGTGAAATAATTCCGGTAGCGATCCCGAAAATGATAGAAGAAATGTAATACCAGCTTTCTGTTTTCGACATTCCAATCAAAACCATTGAAATACATAAAATAACCATTCCCACGGCCAGGGTTTCCCGTCGACCATAAGTATCGGAGACTTTTCCGGTCACCAATCGGATGAGGATCGTTGCCATGACATAAAAAATAAAGAAAGCGCCTTTGTTTTCTATGTGCAAATGATCTGAAATATCCGGAGAGAGGACCAGAATAATTCCGGAGCACATGGCAGAAAGGAACATCACAATTGCAACCGGGATCACACTCGGCTCAATGATCTCATCAGACTTGATTTGCAAATTACTCCATTGGAACCGGGATGTTTTTGCCAACGTTTCCTTTACATTGAAAAATAGAATGTAAGATAAAGCTGTAAACAATGCTGCAGTGAAAAACAAAGCGTCCCGATTTCCTACATCAACAATAAAACTGGAAAGCCCTTGTCCGATTCCCATTCCGATCGAAATGAAGGTTCCCCACAATCCCATTCCAAAACCGCGTCTGTCTTCGGGCAGGATATCGGTAATCAATGCAGTTGCACCCGTTGGGTAAAATCCGACGCTAAATCCGTGAAGAAAACGCAGTGTTAATAAAAACCATGCAGCAAATGCAAAAGAATAAAGCGCACAAACCACAACAGAGATCAGCAATCCAATCAACATCACTTTTTTGCGCCCGATAATGTCTGAAAGTTTCCCGGAAAACGGCCTGGAAAATCCAGCTGAAATGGTAAATAAACCAATGATCAAACCTTTTAGGCCCGGAGAACCGAGGTCTGTTAAAAACGCATTCATCTCCGGAATTACGATGTTGTAACTCGTTGTGAAAAGAAGCATGGAGAAGCTTAACTTCCAGAAGTTGGAACTGTACGTTTTCAAGATGGTGTAAAAGTAATCAAACTCTTTTGCTGAAGGGGCAATCCGGATTCTAAAACTTCACGTATTTTTATAAAAAAGAAATGCGAATGAAAGAAGCTACATTGGGTGCAGGATGTTTTTGGTGCATTGAGGCATGTTACAAAGATCTGAAAGGAGTCATCTCGGTTACTTCGGGTTACGCAGGCGGACATGTAGACAACCCGACTTACAAACAAATTTGTACGGGCACAACGGGCCATGCAGAAGTGGCGAGAGTCGTGTACGATGAATCACTGATTTCATTTGATGAATTGCTGGAAGTATTTTGGTTTGTCCATGATCCAACACAATTAAACCGACAGGGAAATGACATTGGAACACAGTATCGTTCGGTGATTTTCTATCACGATACGGAACAAAAAGAGAAAGCCTTAGCTTATAAAACAAGGTTAACAGAAGAACATGTGTGGGAAAACCCGATCGTTACGGAGATCTCTCCAATTTCGAATTATTTCCCGGCAGAAGATTATCATCAGAATTATTTGGAGTTGAATCCGGGGAATGCTTATTGCCAGGCGGTGGTAAGACCAAAATATGAGAAGTTCAAGAAGATTTTTGCCAACCGATTGAAATAAAGACTTGAGACTATAGACAAATGACCAGAGACAAATCTCAGTCTTAAGTCTATAGTCTTTTTATCTTAAGTCTTTATATTACAATTCATCTTCATCTGCCGGAGGCGGCCCTGCAGGTTTTGTTTTCCCACCTTTGGCATCTTGCTTTTCAGCACGTTTTGCCTGCATTTTTTCACGTTTTTCTTTTTCCCACGCCTCATACTTTGCATATTGATCGGGTGTAAGTACTTCTTTGTATTGTGCATTACGTGAATGATGCGTTTCCTTCAATTGCGCCATTTTCTGTTCTTTGGTCAAAGAAGTGTTGTCGCGAATAGCGTCGTTTTTTTGTGCGATTCCCAAATTGATATCGTGGATCTTTGTTGTTTGAGCATCATCTAAACCCAATTTGGTCTTCATTTTTTGAGCAGAAGCAGTGGCTCTTTCTTCAGCCGGTTTACGTTCTCTTTTTTCGTGTTGCTGTGCCATTGCTGTGCTGCCAACTACAAGGGCTATTGCTAAAATAAGTGTCTTCATATTAAATTATTTTATGATTATTACCGGTAAGACAAAAATTGTGCGAATTGGTTTAATCGGATTAAAATAAAGACTTAAGATAAAAGACCGCAGACGTCAGACAGAGATTTTATCTTAAGTCTTTGGTCTGAAGTCTTAAAGTCTCTATTTTATAATTCATCAGTTTTATTATTGTATTTTCGGGTTATGCAGAAACTTTTTTTCATTCTATTTATTGCGATTGCGGGGACAGCTTGTTCGGTTATAACAGCATCGAGAACGGATGGAAGAGAGGTTTTTATGAATCACAAACGTTTGGGAGCTGTCCCTTTTGAGTTGTATTACGATTCCACAATTACAAAAATTTCCCTTTTCGGGAACCAGATCACGGATATAGACAGCGAGATCGTAAATCTTCAGAATCTGGAGGTGCTTTATTTGGGCCGTAATCGAATGAAAAGTTTTCCAACGGCAATTTGTGGCTTGAAGCATTTAAAAGTGCTCAGTTTGGCTTATAATGATATTGATTCGATCCCTGATTGCATTTGCCGGCTTCAAAACCTGGAACGGCTGTTTTTATCAAACAATAAATTGGTATATGTTTCCGATTCTTTGGGAAGCCTGAAAAAACTGGAACAATTGGACCTCAACCGCAACTCAATTAAGAAACTTCCTGAGAGTTTGGGTTATTTATCTTCGATGCAATTCCTTGACCTGAGTTTCAATAACCTGGCTAAACTCCCGGATTCAATGCAATTCATGAAAGGATTGAGAGAATTAAATCTTCAATATGCCGGTGCTATGCTCTGGGTTCCCGAATCGGCCTGTACTTTGAGAATGCTTGAAAAAATAAAGGCAGATCCATCCATTGTATTTCCGGTCTGTTTTTTATCGCAGCAAACGAATCGCCTGGTAATTTATATTGAACCTTAATTCTTTCCCCAGAAATAGAACAGGACAAAATCGTAGCTTGCGTGAGCAGCAATGCAAAACCACAAACCCTGTTCACCCGAAACAGCAAAGCTTAAGACCAGAATAAATAAACAGACCAACAGGCCGTACTTGGTTGTTTCCAAATCCCACGGATTAATGTAACCATGAATCGCGACAAAGGCAATGGAAGCTAAAACAGGATGTAACCATTGCTGTATAGCAACACGAAACAGGATCTCTTCCCCAAATCCGGCGCAAAGCGAAAGAAAAAGGATGTCGAAGATATTCAGGCGCATGGACCGGATCAACTGGTGTTGTACCGAAAAACTTTTCCGGGCAGTTTCGGTATTGGTGACAATCAGCATGAAGATCCCGAAAGCAACTCCGTATTCGATCCCGATTCCGGTCCAGGCAGTAGGAATGCGTTCCAATTGAAGGAATTCACTTATTTCCGGCATACCGCAAAGGAACCAGCCAAGAGGTGCCATCAATAAAGTAGCAACTCCCAATAAGTAGATTTTCCATTTTGACATCTTATGTCAATTTAGTGATAATGGATTGATGATCGGGATAAAGGCCTGTTAATTCTTCTGAAGAAAATAATTCGAAGTCATTGAAATCAAAACCCGGAGCAACGGCACAGGAAACGAAAGCATAACCCGTGTCATTTTTCAGGTGGGAACCAAAAATAGTTCTGGCAGGGACAACGTGAAAGGGAACCTCATTTTGTGTTAAATCAAGACCAAGTTCTGTGATCTGATGTTCTCCGCTTTCCAAAATACTATGAACCAGCAGGGGAGAACCTTCATGAAAATACCAGCATTCGTCTGATTGGATCCGGTGAAATTTGGAAATACTGTCTCCGGTGATTAAAAAATAGATACTCGTAAGTAAGTTTCGGTTTTTTCCGGGGATAGTTTCAAAAGAACGGTATGTTTCAGCATAAAAACCACCCTCGGGATGACTTTTTAAATTGAATTTCTCAATAAGATCTTTTGCTCTTTGTGGAAGTTCCATTTATTCTATAATGGGTTTATTGACAGGTTCTTTTTTCTTTTTGGGAGTTGGAATGAAATACCGGAAGTCAATGGTGAAATAACCCGCTGAAACCGGTTTATAAGCCGTTAATTGTTTGGATGTACCACTTTGCCGAAGGATCGAAACCCCAAAAAACGGTTGTTTGAATGGAACCTTAGCACCAAATCCCAGGAAGAATGTTCCGGCTTTTTCTGTGCGGTATTCAAACCCGACTCCGGCATTAAATGCAAAATAGGTACTGGCAGTCCTTCTTCCCTGGATAAAGATTGCTTTTTTAGGAGCAGGGAGCATGGAATCCTGGACGTCGGAAGGATAATGGGTTATTGAAATCCCCAACGAAGCATCCGTATACCATTTTTCAGTCATTTTAACGTAAAAAAGGGCATTTAATGGAATGTCATAATTGACAAATGAAAGTTTCTGACTGTCGTAAATATTGGAATCAGGAATTGAAACACCTACGTTGTAGATCCTTCTTACTTGTGAAATCCCGGTTTCCAGGCTGATGCTTTTTGATAGGCCGATCCGGATAGTTGCTCCGAATGTAAATCCCCATTTGTTATGAAAATCAGTTGTCATCGATCCGGTACTGTCCAATAGTTCGGTATGCACTGCACCGATGAAATTGTTTGGGATTACCGGAGCCGCTACAATCCCGAAATAAGAAGGAAACCGCTCCTTTTTTCGTTTTTGTCCAAAGGAAACAACCGAAAAAGCACAAATAAATAGGATAAACAGGGATTTTTGCATTGAACTTTTTCTCTTTCTTTTTTATAACGGGTTTTGCTTTTGACCGGTTGGTAGACTAACGTGGATTTATCGGACTTATTGTTTCCATTCTGTCAGGTATTCAATTGGTTTTCGCTGTCCTTTCGGCCATTCGATCGATGGATATCCTAAATAAAACAACCCGACACAACGTTGCCCTTTCCCTAAACCGAGAAATTCATTGAAACGTTCAAATTTCATAATTGCCGGAGTGGACCAAAAAGCTCCGATTCCTTGTGCAGTAGCCGTCAGGTGCATATTTTGAACAGCACAGGAAATCGCTGCAAAATCATCTTCTTCTGAAATACGTGTATCTTCCTCCCGGTTTAATATGATCGCGATTACCGCGCTTGCCAGCTTGGGCCTGCTCATCAGTTTTCCCAATTTGCTGTCGATTTGTTTTTCCTTTGGAATTTCTGAAAGGTAAATGCTTCCCATTGCCTCGGAAAGTTCATTCAATGCGTTGTCCTGGAAAACAATAAATCTCCAGGGTTGTGTCATTCCGTGAGTAGGGGCCCAAATCGCATTGTTCAGTAATAATTCGATTTGCTCCTTGTGAATTTTTCGGGTACTGTATTGTTCCGGGTAAATGGTTCTTCGATCGCGAATAATCGCAGTTACTTCGCTCAGATTGTAACGCATTCTTTCATTTTTTTGTAAAAATAATCCGAATTCGCGAATTAACATCTTTCTATTTAGCGATCTGAGCCATTTCCTTCTTTAAGTGCTTTTTCTATCATGAAGAAAATCCGGTCGATGGTATCATAGGAACCATTGGGAACAGGCCCCAGAGCAGGAGCATTTATGACATAGCCGAATGGATCGATCAATACGTAATACGGATAATTGACCACATTGTAGTTTTTGAAGATTGAATTACTTTCTTTGCTGGAAATAACTTTCCAGGGTAATTCATTCTTTAGCTTGGCAAAATCAACTTCAGGTTTGTCCTTGTAAACCATTACGAAGCTGACATTATCTTTGTGGCGTTCATAGATCGGTTTCAGCAGGTTCATTTGTTTCATATTGTCCAAACTGGTCGGATCTGTAAAAAACAAATACAGGTATTTCTTATGGAAACTTTCCAGTGTGAGATCATTACCTTCATCTTTTAACAAGAAATCGGGAGCTTTGGATCCGGAACTTAATTCTGTGAGTCTGAACCGGATATTTTGTGCAATAATCTTGTTCTCAGGGAACAAACCAAATTTGGATACACTGTCAAGGATGGTCAGGATATTGGTCTGTGGATAATCTTTCTCGTAAAAACACTCCGAAAGCGTTTTTAACATGATCAACTCCCGCAATTTATAGTTGGCTTGCAGTGTATATTCCTTTCCCATAGCATTATAAATAGCTGAAGGACTTGATTTCAGTATCCCGAGGTAAATGCGGTTGTTTATTTCCGAATTGATTCGCGGAAGCAATTTTTCATAATAATGGTTGATGTACTGGAAATATGCTTCATTTTGATAATAGACGGGTATTGGGCGGATATAGAAATCGTATTTTTCATACTGGTTGCGGGATCCCATAAAACGCAGATCATCCAATTTGGCAATGGTATATTTTCTGTGATAGTTGAAATATCTGTCGAGCGTATCTGCTTTGTAGTATTTTTCAACATTCATTTTAAAAGTATCGAGCCGGGCTACGAAATATTTCGAATCCGCATTGTGCTTGGTATAATAGCGTGCAACAAATTCATCATTCCAGCGATTAAGCTCCAGGATCTTATAGTTGATATCATCTTTTCCCAGGTTGTAGAAAACCAGTTCCACGAAATTTCCGGAAGGGTTGTAGGGATCGTACTTGTTTTTTTCAGGGAACAATACTTCGTACTTTGCACCTGGATTGGCAAACATGTTTGCTTTGTTGTTTCCTGCTTTCAGGATCAATTTGCGGGTCTCATCCAGGTTGAAAATCAAACTGAAGGTGCTGTCAGGCCTAACGGTTGAAGAAGCGATCCGTTCTTCCCGCATGGTAATGAAATCTGAAATCTGGTAAACCTCTATTTCTTTTCCCGCATAAGCAGGAGCATAACCATTAATTTCCGTAATAGATTGCCCGTGGATGTGAAAGCAGGCAATGGAAATAAAAAGAAGGAGAATGAATTTGTTCATGTCTAATTAACGAGCTGATCGAAATTTGTTACATACTTATCAATTTTCCCGCCATTTTTGTAGATTTCCCGGATAATCGTTGCATTGATTGCAAAAAGAGCCGTGTCAGGGATCAGGAAAACGGTTTCAATCTCAGTCATATCGCGGTTCATCAATGCGATCGGAACTTCGTAGTTAAAGTCTTTTACATCCCTCAATCCTCGTAAAATATAAGAACAGCCTTCTTCTTTACACATTTCAACGGTTAGTTTTTCGTAGGTGATCACCCGGATTTTAGGTTCATTCTTAAAACAACTTTTGATATGTTGTAATCTTTTTTCGAGCGGAAATAAATAATTCTTGGTGGAATTGATCCCCACAGCGATAACGATTTCGTCAAACAAACCAAGTCCTTTTCTGATAATGTCTTCATGACCTTTTGTAAAAGGATCGAAAGATCCCGGGAAGCAAGCACTTTTTTTCATATCATTCAAATTGAAAGAAACTAAAGTAAACATTACCGAAGTTCCTGGTTTCTATATATCCTTCTTCCTGGCTCAAATCTGTTTG
>CBFGPJ010000060.1:0-9806 GCA_965650615.1 uncultured Fluviicola sp.
ACCGTTTTCACAATTCCACGCTCGATCATCTTACGGATGATAAACGGTTTGTAAAGTTCCGCTGCCATGTCTTTCGGCAAACCACACTCATGTAATTTCAAATCCGGCCCAACAACAATTACGGAACGTGCAGAATAATCAACACGTTTTCCTAATAAGTTTTGACGGAAACGTCCCTGCTTACCTTTCAATGAATCAGAAAGGGATTTCAACGGACGGTTTGATTCTGTTTTAACCGCAGAAGCCTTACGGGAGTTGTCGAACAATGAGTCAACAGCTTCCTGTAACATACGCTTCTCGTTACGCAAGATAACTTCCGGAGCCTTGATCTCGATCAAACGCTTCAAACGGTTGTTACGGATAATTACACGACGGTAAAGGTCGTTCAAATCCGATGTTGCGAAACGTCCACCATCCAGTGGAACCAACGGACGCAATTCCGGTGGAATAACCGGAACAACTTTCACGATCATCCACTCAGGACGGTTCTCGATACGTGTTTGAGACTCACGCATTGCTTCAACCACCTGAAGTCTTTTCAGAGCTTCGTGCTTACGTTGAACAGACGTTTCTGTATTTGCCTGGTGACGCAACTGGTAGGAAAGGCTTTCCAAATCCAATTTACGCAACAGGTCATACAATGCCTCAGCACCCATCTTAGCGATGAATTTGTTCGGATCCGTATCTTCCAAATATTGGTTTTCTCTTGGAAGCGTATCCAAAATATCCAGGTATTCTTCTTCCGTTAAGAAATCTTTCTCGGAAAGGGAAGTTCCATCCAAATTATTTGCGATACCAGCCTGAATAACTACGTAACGCTCGTAATAGATGATTTGATCCAATTTTTTTGTTGGCAATCCTAACAAATAACCGATTTTATTCGGCAATGAACGGAAATACCAAATGTGTGCTACCGGAACAACCAAAGAGATATGTCCCATACGCTCACGACGTACTTTTTTCTCGGTAACCTCAACACCACAACGGTCACAAACGATTCCTTTGTATCGGATACGCTTGTACTTACCACAATGACATTCGTAATCTTTTACCGGTCCGAAGATACGTTCACAGAACAATCCATCTCTTTCCGGTTTGTATGTACGATAGTTAATTGTCTCAGGCTTGAGTACCTCACCGCTTGACTGATCGCGGATCACCTCAGGAGAAGCCAACGAGATCGTAATCTTGTTGAAGCTACTTTGTTTTTTCGGTGTTTCTTTTCTGTAAGCCATGTTATAACTTTCTTTAATTCAATTTGACAATTTGTTTCCTAATAAGATCTTAATCCATTGATACATTCAATCCAAGACCTCTCAATTCATGCAACAATACGTTGAATGATTCTGGAATTCCCGGCTCCGGAATGTTATCACCCTTAACGATTGCTTCGTACGCTTTCGCACGACCCATTACGTCATCGGATTTAACTGTCAAGATTTCTTGTAGGATATTCGCCGCTCCAAATGCTTCAAGAGCCCAAACCTCCATCTCACCAAAACGCTGACCTCCGAATTGAGCTTTACCACCCAATGGCTGTTGCGTAATTAATGAGTATGGTCCGATTGAACGAGCATGCATTTTGTCATCAACCATGTGAGATAATTTCAACATGTAAATTACACCCACAGTTGCCGGTTGATGGAAACGGTCTCCGGTACCTCCGTCGTACAAGTAAGTTTTACCTGAACGCGGAACTCCCGCTTTATCTGTCCATTCATTGATTTCTTCCGGTTTAGCACCATCGAAAATAGGAGTAGCGAATTTCACACCCAATTTCTCTCCGGCCCAACCAAGTACTGTTTCGTAAATCTGACCCAAGTTCATACGAGAAGGTACCCCTAGCGGATTCAATACGATATCTACCGGTGTTCCATCCTCTAAGAACGGCATGTCTTCAGCACGAACGATGTTTGCAACGATTCCTTTGTTACCGTGACGACCAGCCATCTTATCACCCACTTTCAACTTACGTTTCTGAGCAACATATACTTTCGCCATTTTCACGATACCTGCAGGCAGTTCATCTCCAACTGAAATATGGAATTTCTTACGTTTGTAGATTCCCAATAAATCATTTGCTTTAATCGTAAAGTTGTGTAACAAACGACTAATCAACGCATTTACGTGTGCATCAGCTGTCCAATTTGTAGGATTCACGATTGTGTAATCGATCATCAACAAATTCTTATGTGTGAACTTCGTTCCTTTCTTAATGATCTCCTCTTTAAAGTTGTTGAATACACCAGCTGATTTGTTCTCACCCAATACGGTCATCAATTTATCAGCTAATTTTTCTTTCAACTCTGCATAATCTTTGTCGTATTCTGTGTCAAGAACTTCCAATACCGGCTTATCCTGAGCTTTAGACTTACGATCTTTAATTGCACGGGAGAACAATTTTTTCTCAATAACAACACCACGAAGAGACGGGCCTGCTTTCAAGGAAGCATCTTTCACGTCACCTGCTTTATCACCGAAGATTGCACGTAATAACTTCTCTTCCGGAGAAGGATCTGTTTCACCTTTCGGAGTAATTTTACCGATCAGGATATCTCCTTCCTTAATCTCAGCACCAATGCGGATCAAACCGTTCTCATCCAAATCTTTTGTTGCTTCTTCAGAAACGTTTGGAATATCAGAAGTTAACTCTTCCATTCCTCGTTTTGTATCACGAACCTCCAAAGAGTATTCGTCAATATGGATTGAAGTAAAGATATCGTCACGAACAACGCGCTCAGAAATAACGATCGCATCCTCAAAGTTATACCCTTTCCAAGGCATGAATGCAACTTTCAGGTTTTGACCCAATGCCAACTCTCCTCCTTGTGTAGCATATCCTTCACATAGAACCTGTCCTTTCTCAATACGGTCCCCTTTGCGAACAATCGGCTTCAAGTTGATTGTTGTACTTTGGTTTGTTTTCTGGAATTTTGTTAATGAGTAACGAGTCACTTCACTATCAAAGCTTACTAATTTGTCATCATCAGACCAATCGTAACGGATCACGATTTCATTTGCATCAACGTATTCTACTGTTCCAGGTCCTTCAGCGTTAATCAATACGCGGGAATCGCGGGCAACCAATTGCTCGATTCCTGTACCAACTGTAGGAGACTGCGGTTTCAACAACGGAACAGCCTGGCGCTGCATGTTAGATCCCATCAAGGCACGGTTCGCATCATCATGCTCCAGGAACGGAATAGAAGATGCCGCAATCGATGCAATCTGGTTAGCTCCAACGTCCATCAGGTTCAAATCTGTTGGCGGAACAACCGGGAAGTCACCTTCGTAACGAGCTTTTACAACCTCGGAAAGGAAATTTCCTTTGTCATCCACAGACGCATTTGCCTGAGCAATCATTTTTGCATCTTCTTCTTCAGCAGATAAGTAAACAGGCTCAGAAGAAATATCTACTTTACCATTTACTACCGAACGGTATGGAGTTTCAATGAAACCTAGCTTGTTCACCTTCGCGAATACACACAAAGAGGAAATCAAACCAATGTTTGGTCCTTCCGGTGTCTCAATCGTACACAAACGACCGTAGTGTGTGTAGTGAACGTCACGAACCTCGAAACCTGCTCTTTCACGGGAAAGTCCACCTGGTCCTAGTGCAGACAAACGACGCTTGTGAGTTACCTCGGAAAGCGGGTTGGTCTGATCCATAAATTGAGACAACTGGTTTGTTCCGAAGAACGAGTTGATCACAGAAGACAAAGTCTTCGCGTTGATCAAGTCGATCGGAGTAAAGACTTCGTTATCACGAACATTCATACGTTCACGGATAGTACGAGCCATACGAGCCAAACCAACACCAAATTGAGCGTACAATTGTTCACCTACTGTACGAACACGACGATTTGACAAGTGGTCAATATCATCCACATCCGCTTTCGAGTTGATCAATTCGATCAAATACTTGATGATAGAAAGAATATCATTTTTAGTCAAAACACGAGACTCTTCCGAGTTGTCGATATTCAACTTCTTGTTCATTCTGTAACGACCTACTTCACCTAAGTCATAACGCGCATCGGAGAAGAATAATTTCTCGAATACACCTTTTGCTGTTTCATAATCTGGTGGTTCAGCATTACGCAACTGACGGTAGATGTGCTCTACTGCTTCTTTCTCAGAGTTAGAAGTATCTTTCTGAAGCGTGTTGTAGATGATCGTATAATCAGCTGTGTTGGCATCCTCTTTGTGGAAAATAACGGTTTTCACACCAGCATCGATGATCTCATCAATGTGCTGATCTTCCAATACTGTTTCACGGTCAAGGATAACCTCATTACGTTCGATAGACACTACTTCTCCTGTATCTTCGTCTCCAAAGTCCTCAATCCAAGACTTCAATACACGAGCAGCCAGTCTTCTACCAACGCATTTTTTCAAATTAGCTTTGTTAGCTTTCACTTCGTCAGCTAATCCGAATATTTCTAGAATATCTTTATCTGTTTCATATCCGATCGCACGGAAAAGAGTTGTCACAGGCAATTTCTTCTTACGGTCGATGTAAGCATACATTACGCTGTTGATATCCGTTGCGAATTCGATCCAAGATCCTTTGAAAGGAATCACACGCGCAGAGTACAATTTTGTACCGTTAGCGTGGCGGCTTTGACCGAAGAATACCCCTGGTGAACGGTGCAACTGGGAAACAATTACACGCTCGGCACCATTGATCACGAAAGATCCTTTTGGAGTCATGTATGGAATTGTACCTAAGTATACATCCTGCACGATTGTTTCGAAATCTTCGTGCTCAGGGTCTGTACAATATAATTTTAGTTTAGCTTTTAGCGGAACACTATAAGTTAAACCTCTTTCGATACACTCATCAATAGTGTAACGGGGTGGGTCGATGAAATAATCAAGGAACTCCAACACGAATTGATTTCGTGTATCAGTAATTGGGAAATTTTCCGCAAATACCTTGAACAATCCTTCACTTTCACGATTCTCAGGCGTTGTTTCCAATTGGAAGAACTCCTGGAAGGATTTAAGCTGAATATCCAAAAAGTCTGGATAAGCGAACTGATTTTTGCTGGAAGCAAAATTAATTCTCGTTGATGTATTGCTTGTTGTTGCCAAGGCGAAATAATTTAATTGAGAAAAGGACTTTAAATTTGGCTAAAACGCCGAAAAACAGGAATAGGCATCCGTCAGCTGACGGACACCTTTCCTGCAAAATTTTGTAACTAATTACTTGATCTCTACTTCAGCACCAGCTTCTTCTAGTGCTTTCTTAAGACCTTCAGCCTCGTCTTTAGAAACTGCTTCTTTCAAAGTAGCAGGAGCTCCGTCAACGATGTCTTTAGATTCTTTCAATCCGTTACCAGTAAGTTCTTTAACCAACTTAACTACTGCAAGTTTGTTAGCACCACCTGATTTCAAGATTACGTCGAATTCAGTTTTTTCAGCAGCAGCTTCACCACCACCAGCAGCACCACCAGCTACCATTACCGGAGCAGCAGCAGCAGGCTCAATACCGTATTCGTCTTTCAAGATTGTAGCTAGTTCGTTTACTTCTTTAACTGTCAAGTTTACTAGCGTTTCTGCGATTTGTTTTAAATCAGCCATTTTTATTAATTTTTAAAAAAGGTTCTTAAATAAATTTGTTTAATTGCGCCTATGCTGAAGCTTCAGCGTAAGCATTATGCTCTTTCTTCGAGCGTTTTAAGGATTCCAGCAATTTTGGAACCACCACCTGTAAGACCGGAAATAACATTTTTCGCCGGGCTTTGTAGTAATCCGATGATATCACCGATCAATTCTTCACGAGACTTGATTGCTTCAAGCGCATCCAATTGGTTATCACCAATGAAGATTGCTTCTTCAATATAAGCTCCTTTAAGAATAGGCTTATCATTCTTCTTGCGGAAATCTTTAATCAATTTTGCAGGAGCATTTCCTACTTCAGAGAACATGATAGAAGTCGGTCCACTTAACACGGATGCCAAGTCATCGTAATTTCTACCTTCAACCTTAGCCATTGCTTTAGCCAACAATGTATTCTTAACTACACGTAATTCGATACCTTGCTGAAAACAACGACGGCGTAATTGGTTAATTGTTTCTACTGTAAGAGCTGCTGTATCTGCAAGATAGAAGACATTTGCTTTCGATAAATCTTGAGCAAGATCTTCAATGTACTGTGCTTTTTGATCTTTATTCATACTTCAAGATTTTAAGCTACAACAGATTTAGCATCAATTTGGATACTTGGAGACATTGTAGAGCTGATGTAGATACTTTTAATGTAAGTACCTTTTGCAGCAGATGGTTTCAATTTGATTAATTGTTGGATCAATTCATGTGCATTGTCGCGAATTTTAGCTCCTTCGAAGCTAGCCTTCCCAACAGAAGTATGAATATTACCGAATTTGTCAACTTTGAAATCAATTTTACCTGCTTTCACTTCTTCAACAGCTTTACCAACTTCCATCGTTACAGTACCTGTTTTTGGGTTCGGCATTAAACCGCGAGGTCCCAGGATACGTCCTAAAGCACCTACTTTACCCATCACTGAAGGCATTGTAATAATTACGTCGATGTCTGTCCAACCACCTTTGATTTTGTCAATGAATTCATCCAATCCAACGAATTCCGCACCAGCTGCTTTTGCTTCAGCTTCCTTGTCAGGTGTACAAAGTACCAATACTCGTACATCCTTACCAGTTCCGTGAGGCAATGCAACAGTACCACGAACCATTTGATTCGCTTTACGTGGATCAACACCTAAGCGTACTGAAATATCTACTGATGCATCGAACTTAGTAGTTGTAATGTTTTTTACTAAATCACACGCTTCCACCAAGGTGTAAGTTTTAGTCAAATCGTACTTTGCTAAAACTTCTTTTCTTTTTTTAGAAATTCTTCCCATGATACTTGCGATTATTTAGTTGCAGGAGCTTCACCTCCTTTAACAGTTACACCCATACTACGTGCTGTACCAGCTACCATAGACATAGCTGAATCAACAGTAAAACAATTCATATCCGGCATTTTATCTTCAGCGATAGCACGAACTTGATCCCAAGTCATTGTACCAACTTTGCTTTTGTTAGGCTCAGAAGAACCTTTTTTAAGCTTTACGCTATCAATAATCTGCACAGCTGCTGGAGGAGTTTTGATGACGAAATCAAATGATTTGTCACTGTACACAGTAATCACACATGGTAAAACCTTTCCTGGCTTATCCTGCGTACGAGCATTATACTGCTTGCAGAATTCCATAATGTTAACCCCTTTAGCACCAAGTGCGGGACCAACTGGAGGAGCTGGATTGGCTTGACCACCTTTGATCTGTAATTTGATCAATGCTGCTACTTCTTTAGCCATTGTTTATTTAAATTATGCAGTCGTAACGTGGGCGTTAAAGGGAAGCTTTAATCAATAATCCCACTGCTGCGGTTAATACATGTTTATCCTTCTTTTTCTACTTGCATGTAGCTAAGCTCAAGAAGGTTCTTACGACCGAAGATCTTAACCATTACTTTCAATTTCTTCTTCTCTTCATTGATCTCGTCAATAACTCCGGAGAAATTGTTGAATGGTCCGTCGATCACCTTAACTGATTCTCCGATAACGAATGGGATTTTCACTTCCTCTTCTGTTTCGGATAATTCGTCAACTTTACCTAAAATTCGATTTACTTCAGACAAGCGCATTGGTTGCGGGTCTCCCCCTTTTTCAGCACCCAGGAATCCGATTACGTTCGGAATTCCCTTGATCACGTGAGGAACCTCACCGATCAAAGCTGCTTCAATCAATACATATCCTGGTAAATATGCTTTTTCCTTTGAGATTTTCTTTCCGTTGCGGATTTGAAATACTTTCTCAGTTGGAATCAATACTTGAGACACATAATCGTCCAGTTTCAAACGGGAAATTTCAAGATCCAGGTATTCTTTCACCTTTTTCTCTTTTCCACTCACCGCACGTACCACGTACCAACGTTTTTTAATATCTCCCATTTTTCTAATTAAAAGAAAGAATAGATAAACCCAACAACTCCCTTCCAGGTAGAAGTAGGAGTTCCGGTAATTCCAAAGACATTGTCCATTGCGAATACCAACAATGCAAAAATCACAGACGCAACTACCACAATCAGTGCATTGCTCTGCAATTCTTTCCACGTCGGCCACGTAACATTCTGAGTCATCTCAGTAATCGTTTCGCTAAAATAATTTCTAAACTTTGACATGGTCAATTTATTTTGTTTTGCACGGGCGGTAGGATTCGAACCCACGACCAATGGTTTTGGAGACCACTACTCTACCAGCTGAGCTACGCCCGTGTAAAAAGGGGAGTTGACCTCCCCTTTCAATTCATATGTGTATCGCGAATTAAGCGATGATTTCAGTAACCTGACCAGCACCTACTGTACGACCACCCTCACGGATAGCGAAACGTAGACCTTTGTCCATTGCTACAGGTACGATCAACTTAACATTGATTGTTACGTTATCACCTGGCATAACCATCTCACGTCCGTCTGTCAAGAAAATCTCTCCAGTTACGTCAGTTGTACGGAAGTAGAACTGAGGACGGTATTTGTTATGGAATGGAGTGTGACGACCACCTTCTTCTTTCTTCAATACATAGATTTCAGCTTTGAAGTCAGCATGAGGCTTAACAGATCCTGG
This sequence comes from uncultured Fluviicola sp., assembly GCA_965650615.1. GTDB lineage: Bacteria > Bacteroidota > Bacteroidia > Flavobacteriales_D > Crocinitomicaceae > Fluviicola. Next base: position 8,655 of record CBFGPJ010000060.1, read on the forward strand.
CTTACAAATAACCATACCACGCTTAATTTGAGACTTCTCAATACCACGTAATAAAAGACCTACGTTATCACCAGCTTCTCCACGATCCAAGATCTTACGGAACATCTCAACCCCAGTTACAGTAGAAGTCAATTTCTCTTCACCCATACCTAAGATTTCAACTGGATCTCCAGAGTTAATAACTCCTGTTTCGATACGTCCTGTTGCTACTGTACCACGACCTGTAATCGTAAATACGTCTTCAACAGGCATCAAGAAAGGCTTATCAACATCACGAGGAGGCAATTCGATGTAGTTATCAACTGCATCCATCAACTCTTCAACTTTAGCAACCCACTCAGGCTCTCCGTTCAATGCACCAAGTGCAGAACCTTGAATAACCGGTGCATTGTCACCATCGTAATCGTAGAAAGACAACAATTCACGAACTTCCATTTCAACTAGTTCTAACAACTCAGCATCATCCACCATATCCACTTTGTTCATGAATACAACTAGACGAGGAACACCAACTTGTTTTCCTAAAAGGATATGCTCACGAGTTTGAGGCATCGGTCCATCAGTAGCAGCAACTACTAGGATCGCTCCATCCATCTGTGCAGCACCAGTAACCATGTTCTTTACGTAATCCGCGTGACCTGGACAGTCAACGTGTGCGTAGTGACGGTTAGCTGTTTCGTACTCAATGTGTGACGTGTTAATAGTAATACCACGCTCTTTTTCTTCAGGTGCGTTGTCAATAGAAGAGAAATCACGAACGGCAGCTAATCCTTTAGCAGCCAATACGCTTGAAATAGCCGCAGTCAACGTAGTTTTACCGTGGTCAACGTGACCAATAGTACCAATGTTTACGTGCGGTTTGGAACGATTAAAACTTTCCTTAGCCATTTGTTTTTATTTGTTACGTAGTTAATAAACCTTTTTCTTACAATACAAAATTTCACCCATAAACCAAATGAGTGAATCCCTGCAGAGCCAATGACGAGATTTGAACTCGTGGCCTCTTCCTTACCAAGGAAGCGCTCTACCCCTGAGCTACACCGGCCTATTCTCTTGAATCGTAATTTGAGCGGGAGACGAGATTCGAACTCGCGACCCTCAGCTTGGAAGGCTGATGCTCTACCAACTGAGCTATTCCCGCATTTCTTCTAC
>CBFGPJ010000061.1:0-9755 GCA_965650615.1 uncultured Fluviicola sp.
TCAGGTCCCGCATCAACTGTTAAAGGATCGACATCAACTGCCGGGTAAGAATAATTCAGGGTGTCGGGGCAAATATCAAAACAACTGCATTCTACAGAAACGATATCTCCGTCTTGCATATTACTGGTAATCCACAGGGAAGATTGAGTCACTGCAGTCAATACTCCGTTTACGTACCAGCGGAAATCACTGGTGTCTGTGCAATTCGACAGGTAAGCAGTAAAAGAAGTGGGCGTTTCCGGGCAGATCGTAATAGTTGGTCCTCCAATTGAAAGCCCCGGAGCGGGTCTGTCAAAACCGGTTCCCGATCCAATCAGGTCAAAAGTGGCTTCGGCAGGAAGAACAGCACCACCGTTTTTAGCTCCGTTAACGACCAGGTAATAAGTCGTATTTGCAGGAAGTCCGTTTGCTGTTAGAGCAAAAGCTCCCGCAGAACCGGCTTCACAATTACTGACCATTGTATAAGTTGCGGCATCACACGGAACGACTGCCTGGACGATTGCTGCCTGCAATTCCGTGCCACGTGTTGCCTGAAGGTTAAAAATTAGATTACTGAAGTTAAACGTAACGTCACCACCTGTTATATTGGTGTTGAATTGATACCAAACACTGTTCGTACCTGAAAAACAGAACGTGAAATCATCTTCACAGCCCGGACAGACAGTTGCAGTTGCCCCGATATTGGAACCTGAAACCGATACACCCGGACATAAAGCAGTCGCTGAAGGACACCCATCATTTGTCAACTGGGAGAAGCCGGAAGCCACACTTAAAAATGAGATTAACAATACTTTAACAGCGCTGAGATTCATGTGCGAAAGATGCGTATATGATTGTAAAACTAATACATTCAGGGATATTTTAATCGTTTTTTCGTAGTTTCGCGCCGTCTATTTTGTTAAATGGAAACCTTTTTGTGTTTTTTTGGCACAGGAATGGTTAGGCGACAAAATAGATTAAACTTGAGACTATGAAATATTTTTACACACTAATTGTAAGTCTGCTATTAACCACCACCTTATTTTCCCAGAAAGAAAAAGTCAACTACGACAATGACAGTCGTTGGTTCTGGGGCCTGAACATGGGTGCTACATGGACAAAAACCGATGTTCCATACAAGATGGATTTGGGATATGGTCTGATTTTAGGCCATCAATTCAATTACAACTACGGCAGACCGATCAGCTTTGATTTACGCCTGCGTTATCTGACCGGGCTTTGGAAAGGGTACAATACCGATTCTACAAGCGTTTCATCCAATTCTGTTTACAATGATTACAATACTGCCGGACAACCTGCAGTTTTGAATTTCGGTACACGATTGCATGAACTGAGCCTGGAATTGGCGATCCATTTCAATAAATTGAGAGAGCGAACAGGTTGGGACCCATATATTTTCGGAGGGATCGGTTATACCTGGTACCAGACAAAGGGTGATCTTTACGGATCAGACGGACTTACTTATCTTTATGATTCAACCAAATTAGCATCCGGTTCCTATTCCCAAAGTGAGATTTATTCCATGACGGATAAGAAATTCGAAACGAACCTGAATTCTTCAACTACCATGGGCCGATTTATGCCAAGCGTTGGTATTGGTATCGGATACCAGGTTGCCAAAGGGGTTTCTTTGGGAATTGAACACAAAACAACCTTTACCATGACCGATAATTTTGACGGTCATGTTCAGGCAAAAGGAAAATACGCGAACGATTGGTATCACTACACGAGTTTCTACCTGAAATTCCATATCAGAAGTCATTACGACCACACGACTTACCAGGATACAGTGCGCACACCCGTTGTTACGAATCCTCAATTTACACAGGCAGACCGCACACCTCCGGTTGTGAACTTTACGAATCCAAGTACAAGCGGAACAACAGTTAATTCAAGTAATTATGTTATCAAGGGAAGAATTCAACATGTACCTTCCAGTGCGAATGTAGTTTTCAGACAGAATGGAAATTACATTACCAACTTTACATTCAACCCTTCTACACTTGAATTCCAAAGTATTGTAACATTGGTTCCAGGTCAAAATACCTTTGAATTAACAGGGACAAATGACTTTGGTTCGGATATGGACCAGACTGTGATTAATTATGTGAGAGAAACACCGACTCCTCCTGTTGTGACTTATTCAAATCCGGCTTCAAACCCGACAACCGTTCAAAATCTGTTATTTAACTTAACAGGAACGGTATTGAATGTTACCGGGAAGGATAAGATCACGATGACGTTGAATGGAAATCCGGTTGCATTTACATACGATGCTTCTACAAGAGGAATTGCTGCAACGCTGAATTTGGTTACAGGTTCAAATGTAGTAACAACTACAGGAACGAATCAATACGGTTCGGATAGTGAAACTACAACGATCATTTATCAGCCGCAACAAACGGTTCAGCCTCCGGTAGTTTATTTTGTAAATCCGAATATCAATCCGTATACGGTTAATCAAAACACCTTTGCTTTAACGGCAGATGTATTGAATGTAGCAGATGCACAGCACGTAAGCTTCAAGCAAAACGGTACAATCAACAATAATTTCGCATACAATGCGCAAACGGATAAGTTTACCAGTAATGTGGTTTTGAATGCCGGACAAAACGTATTCGAAGTAATCGGTACGAATGCAGCAGGTTCTGCTTCGGCAACAACGATTATTATCTACAACCGTATTGCTCCGAAACCTCCGATCGTTACGATTACAAATCCCGGGACGAATCCATATGAAACTTCAAGTGCTGTGTTCAACCTGAATGCAACTGTATTGAATGTCACTCAGAAAAGTCAGATTAAGGTGACTTTGAACGGTACGAACCTGCCGAACTTCACTTACAATGCTTCGTCAAATGGAGTAACAGAACCGTTGACTTTGGTGCCTGGAGCGAATGTGGTTAAGGTTACCGGTACTAATGCAGATGGAACGGATTTCAAGCAAACGACTATTATTTACAAACGTGTTGAGACTGTTCAGCCACCGGTTGTTCAATTTACCAATCCGAATATAGATCCGTACAATACCTCATCCGGAACACATAATGTGGTAGCTTCTGTGTTAAATGTCACCAACCAAAGTGGAGTGAATGTCAATGTGAATGGTACAAACCTGACAAACTTCACATTTGCAAACAGCGCGGTATCCTTCCCTGCAACCTTGGTCGAAGGGGCAAATATTATTACAGTTACCGGGACAAATACTGCCGGAACTGCAAGTGAAACTCAAACGATCATTTATAGAAAACCGATTTCAGTTCAACCTCCGATCGTTTCGTTCATTGATCCAAGTTTGAATCCGTCAGTTTCTTTGAATGCCTCTTATCCTGTGAAAGCACGTGTTCGTTTCGTGAGTGCAGCCAACCAGATCGTATTGAAAATAAACGGAGTTGCTTCGACGAACTTTATTTATACTGCTTCCAGCGAATTAATGGAGTTCACAACAGGTCTGGTAAACGGAGCAAATGTGATTGAAATTACAGCAACTAACGCTGCAGGTTCAGATATGGAAACAACGGTGATCAACTACCGTGCTCCAAATCCGACGTTACGTCCTGTTGTAACTATTACGTACCCGGCGGTTAATCCTCATACTGTGAATGTTGCAAACAGTAATGTTACAGCGACCGTTCTGAACGTAGATAATCAGCAACAAATCCAGGTAAGTGTAAACGGGGCACCATATTCAGCATTTACGTATTCGACATCAACAAAGGTGTTGACAATGAATACTTCCCTGAACCTGGGAGCAAACAACATAACAATCACTGCAACAAACAGTGCAGGAACAGCATCGAATGCTACGCAAATTATCTTCAAGCGTGATGAAGTGATCAGACCTCCGTTTGTGAGCTTTATAAATCCAGCAAGTCCTGGTCAAACAGTTTCCTCTGCTTCTTATGTTGTCAGAGCACATGTAACGAATGTGACAACTCAATCCCAGATCGTATTGAAAGAAGACGGTGTGATTGTGAATCCTGGTTTCTGGACATTTAACCCGGCTACTTCGGAAGTGACCTTCAACCATACGTTAAATGCAGGAAATAACATTTTTGAAATTACAGGAACGAATGCCGGAGGAAGCCACAGCGCTTCGACCTCTGTAATCTTCAAGAGAATTGAAGTTCCATGTAATAAACCTGTCATCTCTTTTAGTAATCCTGCGGCTCCAAATACTACGGTTGAGAATGCGCAATTGATCGTGAAAGCAAGTGTCAGCAATATTGCTTCCGTGAACGAAGTGGAGCTTTACCTGAATGGAAATTTACAAGCTGCCGGAACTTTCAATACCGCTACTTCCTTGTTTGAGAAAACGGTAACACTAATTGAAGGATCGAATTCTATCGAGATCAAAGCAAATAATGCATGTGGTGCCGTAACAAGTACAACAGTGATTATTATGAAACCGAAAACAATCCCTTGTACTGCTCCTGAAGTGATTCGTTTGAAACCAGGAACAGAGACACTCATTACGGAAGGTGAATCTGTTTCGGTAACTGCTACTGTAAACAATGTGGCGCAAGTATCACAAATCCAATGTAAGATGGATGGAGTTGTGATTCCATTCAATTTTGATCAGGCATCACACTCTGTAACGGCAACAATTCCTTTAACAGAGGGGGAGCATACGATCGTAATCTATGTGAGAAATGAATGTGGTTCTCAGCAGTTGACATGGAAAGTAACCCGCACGGTCTGCAGACCTCCGCTTGTTACAATTACAAGCAGTTCCACCGCGAATAATTCGGTGGTTACTTCAGACGGATTTAACTTATCTGCAACAGTTTCCAACGTGGAAAACCAATCTGAAATTACAGTTACACAAAACGGACAAGTGATCGGGTTTGTTTACAACCAGCAAACAGGAGTTCTTACTTTGGACAGAAACCTGGTACTCGGAGCAAATGCTTTTGTGATCCATGCGAAGAACAAATGCGGGGAGAGCAGCAAATCGATCAATGTGTTGAGAAACGAAGTAGTGACTGTTCCGGCTCCGACCATTCATATTACAAGTCCTTCAATTTCTCCTTTGGAAACAGATCAGTCTGCTCAAACGGTTCAGATCATGACCACAGGTGTTACTTCTGCGTCACAGGTTTCGGTGACTTTGAACGGAGTAGCAACAAACTTTGAATACAAACCATCGGGTGGAGTCCGATTCAATGCAACGTATGTACTTGGGCAGAATACGATTATTGCGACAGCAGTTACTCCCGGAGGAACAGCTACTGACTCCAAGATCGTAATTTACAACGCACCGGAAGTGATTCCTGCTCCTGTTATCAGTTTAAGAAATCCAACGCAATGTCCTGCTACATTCCCGGTAGGAACAGCTGTAATTATCGGAACAGTTCAAAATGTGGCGAACGCAAGCCAGGTGAGTATTCTGTACAACGGAGAGAACGTGACATTTACATCCAGCATTGAAAGTAATGTATTGACCTTCTCTTTTGAAGTAAACATTACTTTATCAACAGTTTCTATTCCGCTGGTGATTACTGCAACCAATGCGAGCGGATCCGACACGAAGTCTTGTTTGATCAATGCTGTTCGTCCTACAGGAAACGGAAATGGAAACAACGGGCATGGGAACAATACGGATGGAACGGACGAATCGAATCCGGGAAATGGCTCGGGTGGACCGAACGGCGGAACAAACGGAACAGTTGACGATGAAAACGGAAATGGAAACGGAGGAAATAAAACGACCACTCCGGTGAGAACCACACGACCTGGAACAGGTACTCCGGCAACCAGACCAGCCCAAACGGGAAGGCCATAACATTAAAACAAACAGATTATAGAAAGTCTCTGCTTCGGTGGAGACTTTTTTTTGCTTTTAAGAGAAGTTCCGCGAACGAATACCTATTTTTGCAGTGTAAATAAATTACCATGACCAAGGAAGCAGTTTTGGAAGTACTGGGAACCATTTTGGAACCCGATCTAAAAAAAGATATCGTCACACTTAATTTTGTAGAAGACTTACAAATTGAAGGTTCGAAAATAACCCTTACAGTTTATGTTTCTAATCCGGCGCTGCATGCCAGAAAACGGATGCAGGAAGCTGTGGAGTTCAACCTGAAGCGTGTTTTCGGAGAAAATATCGAAATTACTTGTATGGTAAAAGGGTTACCTTCCGAAGCACGTGAAACACACCGTAAGATCCTTCCGGAAGTGAAACACATCATTGCTATTGCATCCGGGAAAGGTGGTGTCGGTAAATCTACCGTTACTGCAAATTTGGCCGGAGGGCTTGCTAAAGCAGGTTTCCGTGTTGGAATTGTGGATGCAGATATTTACGGGCCAAGTATCCCAACCATGTTTGATGTAGTAGGAGAGCGGCCAACAATGCTGGATGTGGACGGAAAACCCATGATCAATCCGGTGATGAGTTACGGGATCAAGATCTTGTCCATGGGATTCTTTTCCCAGAATGACGAGGCAATTGTGTGGCGCGGTCCAATGGCTGCAAAAGCAATGACCCAGTTATTTACGGATGCTTATTGGGGTGAATTGGATTATTTACTGATCGATCTTCCTCCGGGAACCGGTGATATTCATCTTTCACTGGTGCAAACAGTTCCGTTGGATGGAGTGGTGATCGTAAGTACACCGCAGGAAGTTGCTTTGGCAGATGCGCGTAAAGGGGTGAATATGTTCAAACTGGATACGATCAATGTTCCGATCGTTGGATTGGTAGAAAACATGTCCTGGTTTACACCTGCCGAGTTGCCGGAGAACAAATACTACATTTTCGGACGTGACGGAGTGAAGAACCTGGCAGCCGGAATGAATGAAACATTCCTGGGACATATTCCGCTTGTTCAGGGTGTGCGTGAATCCGGAGATGCGGGCAGACCTGCTGTATTTCAGGAAAATACACCAACTGCATTAGCATTTGAAGAATTAGTGCGTATCTTTGTAGACGAGGTAAACGCACTGAAAGCGCGTAAAGCAATAAAAACACAAAAAGATGGTGTTAAATAAATCCGAATTAACTGATAAGATCAACCTTTCCCTGAGTGAATTAAGACCTCACTTAAATGCGGATGGGGGTGATATGGAATTGGTTAATATCACTGATGAAGGAATTGTGCAAGTAAGATTACTTGGAGCTTGCAGCGATTGTTCCATGAGTCTGATGACAATTAAAGCAGGATTGGAGGAAGCAGTAAAAAAAGTTGCTCCTGAAATCATTGCTGTAGAAGCGATAAACTAGTTTTTTCAGTTGTTCAGAAAAAGATAGTGCAACTTTCTTTTTAAGCATGGCGTCTAGTTCATGTCGAAAGAAAAATGACATGCACTATGAAACAATTGAAAACAACCCTTGTAATTGCTCTCCTTCTTACTTATTCCAATTATTCTAATTCCCAATTGATCTATTCCGGGGTTTCCGACCTGGAAGTATTGATCACGAACATCTTTGGTGTTCAATGCCAGGGAATCACCAATGTGAGTCTTCAGGGAACGCAAAACCAGATTGCCCGTTTTGAGAACGGTTCTTCTTTGGGCGTGAACAGCGGACTGGTGCTCTCAACCGGTTATCCGAATCTCTCAAGTACACCTTCAAGCAGTTTTGCAAGTGTCAATATGAGTATGCCCGGGGATAATGATATTATTCTATATGGTAACGTTGCATCTGGGACAGGTAGTTTTGATGCGGTTTCGGTACAGTTTGATTTCACTCCGATCATTACGGATACCATCCGTTTCAATTACATTTTCGCGTCGGAAGAGTACCCGGAATATTCGAATACGCAGTATACTGATCGTTTCTTATTCCTGGTTTCAGAGAATGGAGGAGGCCCGGTAAATATTGCAAATGTTCCCGGAACAACTGTTCCTGTAGAGATCAATTCGATCAACCAGTACTTTAACTCGCAATATTACATTGACAATGCAACCGGAGTAAACTCTACGAATTTTGTGTTTGATGCGTATACTGTTCCTTTACAGGCCAAGTTCTTTGCACAAGTTGGGAATACCTATCACATCAAATTAGTGATCTCCGATGTTTCCGATGGCGTATATGATTCTGCGATCTTCCTGGATGAACAGGAAGCAAACAATGATATTTCAGGAAACCTAACTGTAAACGGACAACCGGCTGAAGGTGTTCTGGAAGTATTCAACTTTGTTCAGGATACTCTTGTTGCTACTCCGGTAGAAACAGTAAATGTTATAGGTGGATCATATTCAGCAGATAGCCTACCAACAGGATTATACCATGTGCGATTTACACCTGATCCGTTTTTATTCCCGGGAGCAGTTCCGCTTTACTTCGCTACCAGTTCTACCTGGACAGGAGCAGATGCTATTGGCTTGCCATGTTTCCTGAATAACGCAAATATCAATGCGGATACCCTGAATGTGTGGGGCGCAACAGGAAATATTTTTGGAACAATTGTAATAGATACTTCATACCTGAAATCAATGAATGTACCGTTTGAAGGAGCTTTGATGCTCTTGAAGAATGCTCAGACACATGAAACGAGAGGTTTTGCCTACACAGCTTCAGATGGGACTTATACGATCAGTCACGTAGAGCCGGGTTCTTACTACCTGTTGGCAGATGTTCCGTACATTCCGCATACAGATACTTTGTTCTTCGATATTCCGTTGGGTGGAATCCTGATGGACGCAGATTATGCGATCCTTCCGGACGGAATAGAGATCAATGGAACACCTTATTTAGGAATAGAGGAATACAAAGAAATTCAGTGGAGCATTGCTCCGAACCCGGCAGACAAGATTGTTGAGATCACTTCAGACCAAGAGGTGAAAGTAATTCAGATTGTTACGATCGATGGGGCTGTAGTAACAGAAATTTATCCGCCGGCTGGCGCATTAAAAACAAGCTTCGATATCAGTCAGTTGAAACAAGGAATTTACCTGGTTCGTATGGATCAGTCGGCACCGAAAAGATTGGTGGTGACGAAGCAATAAGTTAGTTTATTTACATAAAAAGTAAGGGGCGCGATTAATCGCGCCCCTTACTTTTTTATTTGACAGATTTCTTACTTCGCTGCTGCGTATTTCTTTGCAACTGCGTCCCAGTTAATTACATTAAAGAATGCGTTGATGTAATCCGGGCGACGGTTTTGGTAATGCAAATAATAAGCATGTTCCCAAACGTCCATCGCAAGGATCGGTGTTCCTTTACAACCTTCACCCATGATCGGGTTATCCTGGTTTGCTGTTGAACAAATAACCAATTTTCCACCTTCAACACACAACCATGCCCATCCGGAACCGAAACGGGTTGTTCCAGCTTTTGCGAACTCATCCTTGAAATGCTCAAATGTTCCGAATGCATCGTTAATTGCCTGTGCCAATTCACCTGTTGGAGTTCCACCTGCATTTGGTGCCATAATTTCCCAGAACAGGTTGTGATTCCAGAAACCACCACCGTTGTTACGAACAGCAGGTTTGTCTTTGCAGTTTTGTAAGATATACTCGATTGATTTTCCTTCTAAGTCCGTCCCGGCAATTGCATTGTTCAGGTTCGTTGCGTATGCCTGGTGGTGTTTTGAATAGTGGATCTCCATTGTGCGAGCGTCAATATGTGGCTCTAATGCATCGTATGCGTATGCTAATTTTGGTAATTCAAATGCCATGATATTTCTTTTTTATGTTCTCTAACAAAAATAGGAAACAAAATTGAGAAAGCCGGTTCAATCTAAAAGAAGCTTTTGTTAGGAAAGGTTAAAAGGGGATTCAAAAATAGAATTACGTTTGCATTTTCTTCTATC
>CBFGPJ010000062.1:0-9698 GCA_965650615.1 uncultured Fluviicola sp.
ACCTTTTTTCCTTTCAGAGAAGCAAGATCGAATTCATGTCCATCGATATCAGTTACTTTGAAATTGGAATCATAGATCGATTGAGAAGAAGCTATTACGCTCACAAGTATGAATAAAGAAAATAAGATTGCTTTCATAATCAAAAAATATTGTTTTTTAAGCTGCCAAAAGGCAACTTTTTTCTAAAATTAACGAATAAGGGAACATGAAGTACCAACTTTTCATTTTTTCAATCTTTGTTTCATTCATTATCAATGCGCAGGTAACAGGGGTTTGGAAAGGAGTATTAATTCGGGATGGACAGAAGCTCGACCAGGCTTCCATTATTTATTTTGATTTCGGAAAGGAATCTGTTACGCGTGAAGAGCTTCCCGGAAAGGATGGTTATGTCGTTCGTACGCTGAAAACGGATGTTAAAAACGGATTGATCAAGGGGAAACAATCAACGGTTGTGAAGAAAAAAGATATCTACGGAAATCGTTGGTGTGCACTGGACTTTGAGATGAGCTATATAGATTCAACGGGTTATTTGCAAGGAAAGTTTTTCAGCCTGGAATGTAAGGGGGTAAGCGGGAAGTTAGTGTGTTTTAAAGTTTCCGAAACTGTTTCAAAAGAGAAGACTCCGGTTGAATTGCAATCCTGGAGACCAATTTTCATTGAGGATATCAGAAATGGAAGGAAATCCAGGGAGATCCGGGATTTGGAACGCAAGAACTTTCACTTTGAGCCCATTTATTTTGATTACGACAAGGCAGAGATCCGGCCGGAATACGAAGCGTTTTTAAAACGAATCGTGTATGTGATTAATAGCCACTCGGATTTACGTGTACGTGTAACCGGAAATACGGATGCAGATGGTTCGGACGAATACAATATCGGACTTTCAGAACGCAGGGCACAGGCAATTATTGACTTCTTCGTAAAAGCAGGACTGAAAAGGGACCGCATCGTGATTGACTTCAAAGGGGAGAAAAATCCGGTCAGTGACAATAAATCTGCAGAAGGGAAGCAGTTGAACAGGAGGGTAGATTTTGAGTTTATTTAAAAATCGAACCTGTTTTAAGATATGAAAAACATCCGAAACTTCCTAATTCGGATTGAACTTAATCGTTTCTTAACCGTTAGAAACTGTTATAAGCCCATTATCAGGGCGTTTTAGCAATTAACCAAACTCATCAATACCCACTTAAAGTCTTTTAAAACTGATCGATCAGCCCGGTTGGAGAATTAGTTGCCTTTTCTATCAACTTATTGATGCGGGGCTGAATAAACCAAATCCCGACAGGAAAGATCCAGATCAGGAAAAAATCTCCTACAAACGTAGAGAAACGCGCGTTGGTTTGCAATTCAGCACTTCGAACAACCTTTGCAGAAAAATAGATGGTGTGAAGGATGCAGAAAATACTGAAGAGGTGCAGGAGCAAAATAAAAATCCCTAAAACCGCAATTGTAAAGAAGTTATTTACATCTTCATATAGAACTGTTTTGATCACGAAAATAATGTAAAACGGAAGCAGGAAAAAATAGAGTATCGGTACGGCAAAAAGCAGTTTGGCTCTTCTGATTGGTATTCGTACATGGCCCGGAATGAGTTTACTCAATTTCGTGAATATATTCCATGACCATGCAAACTGAACAAATACGCCAAGAATAAAAAAGACCGGCAAAAGGTAGAACATCCAAAGGAAATTCTCAGGATTGTCACCATACATTTCTAATCGGGTAATAGCAAAAGCGGCTATAATTGCTAAAATGATCATTGTAACAAATGGGACAGCGATTACAGGAATAAACAATTGCCAGTGCTTTGCACGAAGAAAGATTGAATTCATGATATGAAGTTTACCCAACGAATATAATTAAAAAACCCTGACTCCAAAAGGACGTCAGGGTTTTGTATTTAAGAAGTTATTTCTTACTTAATGAAAGACATAGAAGCGTCTTCAGCATACTTCAAGAACTCACGATCTTTAGCAGCTTTTGCTTTCCATGCAGCATCTTTACCGATAGCATTCTTCAAGTTGCTAACTACATCAGTCAATTTGTTTTGACGAGCAGCAGCGATTGCTTTCAGGTAATATCCCTGACCGGAATCCTTGTCAGTTGAATTATCGATTGTGCTGATTGCACCTGCAGCATCACCGTTCAACAATTGAGCTAATGCTTTGTTGAAAGAAGCAGTTCCACCGAAAGAACTTACTGCATCTGCATATTTACCATTTTGGATCGCTAAGATTCCTTTGTTGTAATTTACTTCATCACCGGCTCCGTTAGCTTGTCCGAACAAATCAGCAGCTTTTTTACGATCTCCGCTTACTCCTGCAACAGCACCTAAGTTGTTTTTAGAGATAGCATTGTCTTTCAAACCGTTTGCTTTTTCGAATTGAGACTTCGCTTCAGCAACTTTACCTTGGTTGTACAATACAACACCAACGTTGTTTGCTGCACGGTAATCAGAAGGATCTTTTTTCTCAGCCTCACGGTACAAACGTAATTTCTCGTTTAGATCTTCAGTCAAAGTAGCTGTGAACAACAACTCTTCCAAAGTCAATTTTTGTGGATCTGAAGTAGAAACAGCTTTCAATTCCTCATCAGAATATCCAGTTAAATCGTAAACAACGCTTACTTCAGCACGACGTAATAACGGGAAAACGTTTTTGTCTAACTCTGTAAATGATTTACCTAAGTTTCTCATTTCAGTCTCACGTTGATTCGGATCAGCATACATTTGAAGTACACGTAAGATCAAATCTTTGTCTTCTTGCTTGATTTTTGTGTTTTTAGCTAACTGAACTTTGAATCCGTCAAAATCCTCACCACGTCCGGCCAAGTTGTAAATCTCACCTGAAGCCTTGTCGTTTTTAGCTTTTTTAGCCACCTCAATAGTTCCGGCTTTACCTGAATTTGCACGGTCTGTAGACAAGTTGTCGTTAAACGCTACTTCTCCTTCAGGAGATGCAAAACCTGTAATGTTGATTGACTTGATGTTGATTTTCGGATTGGATTGAGCAGCTGTCAACCAGGTTCCTAAATTCACGATATCTGAATCCTTGTATTCAGTTTTACGAACATCGTATTTTCCTTTCAAGTAATTGAACTGAGCCATAGATGTTTTCTCGTTTACACGCTTGAACTCATCTTTAGCATAAATACACTTGAAGTTTTTATTTACTAAGTAAGGAGTAATAATAGTACCTTTTGCGATTTCTTTATCCTCAAACTGTCCTGCTTTTTCTTTACCTCCTTTGTATACTTTACCAGTTACGATTAACTCAGTGTATTCGAACTCAGGTTTGTATGCAATAACATCTGTGTAAGTCATTGTTCCACCTGGTTTGTACTGAATTACAGTACCATTCGCCGTTGCTTTTTCTCCTTGAACCGTTACCGTTTTCAATGATGTTCCAGCCAATTTCGGAGTGATTTCAGCGTATGCTTTTTTCTTAATCCCTTTCTCCGGGAATTTAACGTCAATTTTTACGCGTACACTGTCAGCGTGCATCTCAAGAGGGCTAGGAGTTACTGTGTACTCTAGATCCTTTAGAAGATCACAACTTGATACAAGCGAACCAGTTACAGCGATAAAAGCTAATCCTTTGATACTTTGCTTTCTCATATTCAATTGTTAGTTACTACCTTAATAAAATTCCTTGCAATAATAAACATTATTTTTTAACCTGTAAAGATTAATCAGTATTTATTCATTGACAAGTGGTGGATAATAAACGACGAATGGAAAATCCGGGTTTTCAAATTTGTTTTTTAGTTCTTCGAAACTGGTGTCGAGTGAATGAAAAAAAAATGAACCGGTCAGCTCGTGCATTGGAGTGATTACAAACTGTCTTTCAGTAATATAAGGATGTGGAATTGTCAATTCCGGCAATTGGATTTTTTGATCCTTAAATAGTAAGATATCCAGGTCAATTATCCGGGATTCATAACCTTCTTTCAAAGTCTTTTTCCGCCCCATTTTTTTTTCCACAAATTGAGTGGCTTTTAAACAATTTGAGGCGCTTTCTGTTATAATACACTCAAAAACAGTGTTTAAGAACAAGTCTTTGGAATCAAATCCCCAGGCCTGGGTTTCGTAAATGGAAGACGTGCGGATAATACCTATTCCCAGGGCTTTAAGCTCTCCTGCGGCCTGTTTTATATTCTCCAGCCGATTCCCTAAATTTGTTCCAACACCAATATAAATGAGTTCGTTATACTTGTTTTTTTCCGGACTTACCATTCAACCCAATATTTATCCTTTTGATGGAGTAAAGATAACTTACATCATTAAAGGTGGAATGACTTTTTTTTTGAGCGTATATTTGTTTCAAAGTTATATCTATGTCAATGTCTACAGTTAAAGTTTCCTTTTGGCGCATTTTTTGGCCTTCATTACTGGCTTCCATGGTCTTATCCGTTTTCGGGTGGATTTTTTGGTTAATTGTTTTCGGATCGATGTTGGGTGAAGAACCTAAAGCAAAAGATTCGACCGTTTTACATATGACCCTTAGCGGGGCGATTGGTGAACGTAGTTCTTCTTCATTAAATCCTTCCAGTTTTACAATGGATAAAACAAACGGTTTAGCGGATATTTTGACCGGTTTGAAAAAAGCGAAAGAGGATAAACACGTGAAAGGAATCTACCTGGAATTGGAGAATGTTCAATGTGGTTATGCAACTGCAATGGAGATCCGTGATGCATTGAAAGATTTCAAAAAATCAGGGAAATTCCTGGTGGCTTACCTGAATGGTGAAGTCATTACCCAGAAACAATATTATATCAGTTCGGTTTCTGATGAAATATATGGTTTTTCTAATTCTGCAATGGAATTCATTGGTTTGGGAGGAGAGTTGATGTTCTTTAAGAATACTTTTGATAAGTTGGGAATTGAAATGCAGGTAGTTCGCGGTTCAAACAATGATTTTAAAAGTGCTGTTGAACCTTATTTCAGAACGGATATGAGTGATTCCAGTCGGGTACAGACACAACGTTACATGGCTTCTATCTGGAGTGACGTGCGTTCACAGATCGCTGCAGACCGTAAAATAACTGCTGCTCAATTGAATGATATTGCTGAAAATGCAAAAATTCAACGTGTGGATGATGCGATACGATTCAAATTGATCGATGCTGCAAAATACCGGGATGAAGTAGAAGCCATTATTCTTAAAAAATCCAAGTTGAAGGATTTGAAGAATATCATGACTTTTGAAGAATATGCTGCAAAAGGATTTAAGAACAAGCAATTGGCTTTCGGGGACGAAACAGCAACTCCGAACGTTGCTGTGATTGTTGCAGAAGGTGCGATCACTGTTGACGGAGACGAAATGACTTCTGATAAAGTGTGTAAATATTTCAGAGAAGTCCGGAACAACGATAAGATCAAAGTGGTTGTTTTCAGAGTGAACAGCCCCGGAGGAAGTGCACTGGCTTCCGAAGAGATCTGGAGAGAAGTTTCTCTGACTACTAAGAAGAAAAAAGTGATTGTTTCAATGGGAGACGTTGCGGCTTCAGGTGGTTATTATATTTCAACACCGGCTTCTACAATTTTTGCTGAACCAACAACAATCACCGGTTCGATCGGTGTTTTCGGTGTAATTCCTTACACAGGTGCGTTTATGGAAAATAAACTGGGATTGACATTTGACCGTGTTCAAACCAATAAACATAGTGTGTTGTCTACAAACAGGAAGCTGACTCCGGAAGAATTGACCCTGATTCAAACAGAAGTAGACCAGATCTATACGCAGTTTAAAAAACGTGTGGCTGATGGAAGGGGATTGACTGCTGAACAAGTGCAAACAATTGCGCGTGGTAGAGTGTGGACAGGTTCAGACGCTTTGAAAATCGGATTGGTGGATAAATTGGGTGGAGTGAACGACGCATTGGCTTTTGCAATTAAGGAAGCCAAAATTAAAGATGCACGTGTTCAATATTATCCTAAAGTGAAAGAAGACCCGATTGAAGATTTGTTGGAACAATTGTCCGATGAAGATCAGGAATCGGTGAAGATCAAGCAAAATGCAGTTCCGAAAGTTATTGACGATCTGACAAAGCGATTGATGAAACTGGAATCGTATACCGGAATTCAAATGCGCATGCCGTTCGAGATTGACCTTCATTAATTGAAAATTGAGAATGTATTCCCGATAAGCTATTGGGATGAAAAGGTGGCTGAGTGAAATCGAAGCCACCTTTTTTTCTTTTCAATTTTCAATTTTACATTCTCAATTCAATTGTGTTAATTTTGTACCATGATCGAACACAATATCTCATTAAAGCCTTACAATACTTTTGGAATTGATGTCAAAGCCAAGTCGTTCGGGCGTTTCAGCTCGGTGGATGAATTGAAAGATCTGTTGCAAAAAAGAGATCGGGAAACACCGTTGCTTATTCTTGGAGGCGGAAGTAATATTTTGTTGACGAAAGATCTGCCGTTTTTTGTTTTGAAGAATGAGATTTCAGGAATTGAACTTGTGAATGAAACAGAAACACATGTGGACTTGAAAGTAGGTTCCGGTGTGGAATGGCATGCATTTGTACGTTATACGGTAGAAAAGGGTTGGGGTGGAATTGAAAACATGAGTTTGATCCCGGGAAGTGTCGGTGCGAGCCCGATGCAGAATATCGGAGCATACGGTGCTGAGATCAAGGACACGTTTGTTTCATTGGAGGCCCTTCATATTGATTCGCTGGAAGTTCATCCATTCAACAAAGAACAATGTCAATTCGGTTACCGGGAAAGTGTGTTCAAAAGAGCGTTGAAAGACCAATATGTAATCGTATCTGTTTCTTATCGCTTAGCAAAAAATCCGATTATCAATACAACCTACGGTGCCATTCAATCTGAAATTGAAGTGATGGGTGTGGATGAGATTACAGTAGATACAGTGAGTCAGGCAGTAATGAATATCCGAAGAAGCAAATTGCCGGACCCGAAAGTATTGGGAAATGCAGGTAGTTTTTTCAAGAATCCCGTTGTTTCGGAGGAAGTTTTCAGGAAGATTTTGATCAATTACCCGGATGTACCTCATTATCCGCAGGAGTCGGGTGAGGAGAAATTGGCAGCAGGCTGGTTGATTGAAAAAGCGGGTTGGAAGGGCAAACGCGTAGGAAATTGTGGTGTTCATGAAAAGCAGGCCTTGGTTTTGGTGAACTATGGTGGTGCTACAGGCAGTGAAATTTACGCGTTGTCAACTTCAATCATTGAAGATATTCAGGCTAAATTCGGGGTCACACTGGAGCGTGAAGTCAATATCCTGTAAAATCGGTTCAAAGAATCTCGGATGAATTACGGATTTTGCCATTTATTTGGTAAGATTTGATGTTTAAACATCTAAAAATCGATTTAGTAGTTAAAATGATCAAAATGCATTTCCGACCGAATATTTATGTATGCATAATGAGTAGAATTGGGTTTAGGATGAATTGCGGGTTTTTGATGATTTTTTGCAACTACCAGTAAACAGGCGGTTTGTTTCGTTGAGTGGACTTGTTAGAAATTCCACAAATTTGATTCTTATATAAATCCTTCATAGCTTTTAGATAGTTAATAATGAAAGCCATTATTAAGATCATCTCAAAACACACTGCTATGAAAACTACCATTACCATTTTAGCTGCTCTTTGGATTAGCTTAGTAGGTTTCTCTCAAACTAACACCGTTGCTCTCATAGAGAAATTCGCAGACTGCGCGCCGGTTACTCAGCGACTGATCCAAGCGAATTTCTCGACTGAACAACGTCTCGAATTAGAAAATGACGGGCGCAAATTGGCTAAACTCAACTATGTGATGGCACAATCTTACCGCTTCGCAGACAACCAAATGGTTCTTCGTTCTCAAAGACAATTATTTGATGCGAAAGCGTACGAATCGTACCGTAAAAAAGATCGACGTGTAACGGTTTTTGATTCAATTACCGGATTGTATGTTGAATTGTACTCCTGGAATGAAATGGACGTGCAGCTTTCCCAAATAGATGTTCAATACGATATTGCCTACTCCAAATAGTGACAAAACAGTAGGGGCTGAAAATTTTCAGCCCCTACTGTTTTTATAATTTAAAAATTACCAGGTGTCCTGTGTTCCATCCTCCTCGTTTGCTTCATCCAGCAATTTTTTCCAATCATAGCTGGTATCTTCCGTGTCTTTCAGAATGGCAGAATAATCGCCTTTACTGATTACAATTTCCTCGATATCATATCCCAGGTACAATTCAATTTCTTCGAGAGTTTGCTCTTCCTCCTTACTGCAGAAAGAAAGTGCCTGGCCTTTGTTTTCTCCACGTCCGGTTCGCCCGATCCGGTGAACATATTGTTCGGCTTGTTCCGGTAGGTCATAATTGATTACGTAGTCAACTCCCTGAATGTCAATTCCACGTGCAGAAACATCTGTTGTGATCAATACCTTGTTTTCCCCTGACCGGAATCGTTCCAAAACCTTGAACCGTTCTTTTTGTTCCACATCTCCATGAAGTGCTTCGCTGTGAATACCCACACGTGTCATGGCTGCAACAACGCGTTCACAACGTACTTTCGTACGAACAAAAACCACGTATTTGAAGTCTGCGTATTCTTTGATGATATTCTCCAAAAAGAAGCGCTTATCATCCATTTCTACTTTGATATATCCGTGTTCAATGTTTTTTGAAACCGGGTCTTTCGGTGAAATCTGGATCCGGATAGCGTCCCGGACCAGGTCGTAAGCCAATGCTTTGATCTTCTTATCGATCGTTGCTGAGAAGAATATCGTTTGCCGGTTCCGTTGCGGAGAAAGTTTGTGAATTGCTTTCATATCGTGTGCAAATCCCAGGTCAAGCATGCGGTCTGCCTCATCCAATACGAGAAATTGGATCGAATCCAGGGAAAGATGGCCTTGCGAGCGTAAATCAAATACACGTCCCGGAGTAGCAACGATCACATCCGTTCCGCGCTTCAATTCCCGGATTTGTTCATCTTGTTCCAATCCGCCCAGGATAGCTGTGACTTTCACACCTGAACCTTTACCGATACTTTCAAATGCTTGTTTTATTTGCTCCGCAAGCTCTCTTGTCGGAGCCATGACAATGCATCTCGGACTTTTTGATCTTGCTTTCGAACTACTCAATTTGTGAATAATCGGGATAGCAAAAGCTGCCGTTTTTCCTGTTCCTGTTTGTGCAATACCAAAAACATCTTCTCCATTTAAAATGGGAGTAATTGCTTTAAATTGAATGTCGGTAGGCCGCTTAAAACCTAAAACTTCTAATTGCGCTTTAATTTCTTTGGAAATAGGGTAATCCGAAAATAACATGGAACAGTTTTTTACAAAGTTAACTCAATTATCTCAGTTGATCCCGAAACCGTATATTTGCTTTATGTATATTCCAAAGGAGTTCGAGTTAAAAGATCAGGATTTGGTTCTTAAATTCCTGGAACAGCACCCGTTTGGGGCTTTGACTGTGAATGGTCCGGATGGATTTCCCGCCGTGGTCCATATTCCTTTTACGTGCGAATTCACCGTTTCAGGCAACTGTTTGGAATTCCATGTAGCAAAAGAGAACACAATTGTTTCAGCTATTTCAGAGGTAAATCGGGGAAAACTGATCGTTTTGGGTGCGCACGGTTATATTTCATCTTCCGTTTACACACATATCAATGTTCCGACTTATAATTACGAAGCGGTCCATGTTTCAGGGAAAATTGAACAATTGACGGATCCTGA
>CBFGPJ010000063.1:0-9698 GCA_965650615.1 uncultured Fluviicola sp.
TCGGTTCAAGTATTCTTTCAATCATGATTCACAATTAATGAATCGAAATTACTTGTATCCGACAAATTCATTTAAAGATTGCGGAAAATGAATAAACAATCACATGTTGGTTACTCCTTTTCTGTCAGGATCTCAAACTTTTGGAAAAATTTTACGGGGCGATCCGAATGCATGAATTTGTTTCCACCGTAGCAAACCAATTCATAACAGACATCACCAAACTGGATGAAGCGTTTCCATTGATACCCCTTAACCGGATCCATTACTAACCCTTCAATTCCGCTTGCTCCATCATCCAATACAAATTCTTTTGTTTGTGAAATGTCGTTCTCCACGAAATTGTAACGGTTTTCATCCAGGTAATCTGCAGAAGCATGAATGAGTAATTCGAAAGTATTTCCCTGACCTAACTCCTGGTATACAAAGTGTTTCACATTGTCATCTTCCAGGATCATCGGTTTTCCGCCAAAAGTCATGCGAAAGGAATTCTCCTCATCCGAAACAGCATAAGTTCTCCACGATTGAACCAATTTTTTGGCTGCTAACGTGGTATTACCATAACTTGCTTTAACGACACGAACCTGGAATCCTTTTTGTTTCAACAATTGTAAAACACCATCTGCTCCATACAAATGGCCCGAACCGATCGCACAGAAAACACTTCGTTTACGCATCAACGTATCCAAGCCTTTCACCATCGTTTGATTGCGTTTGGTAATCAATTCATCGTATGCGTCCGGGGCACTTTTGAATTGCGATTTCAGCATATTCGTCAGTGAAGCAATGTCGCCGTTGATGTAGGTTTGAATGAAGGCTTCTTTGGTAAAGAACAACCCGTTGATTGCTGTCCGGGTATTAAACAACTCCGGATTTTCAGCCAGTTTCAATTGATCCTGGACCGTTTCCAATTGGTAAAATCCTTTTCCTCCGCAATAACCGGTCTGCTGAAACCAGGCATCTAAGAATTGCGGTCTTCCGTCTTCCGAACCATAAACGGTTTGGGTAGCCTTTTTGGAGCTTGCAAAGGAGCGTTTTTTATCAAACAGGTCGAAATTGAACAAGTTCAATCTCACATCATACTGATCGTAGATCTGGGTCACATCCGTTTCCAAAACCACTGCTTCTACACTGGCAAAAGCGGTATACAGGGAATCCGGAAAATTAAATAAGCGCGGATCATTGGAGTGCATACTTCCGAAAATGTAGCTGATCTTTTTGGTTCGTGGTGCCTTGACTTCCCACAATAACTGGTACTCTTTCTCTCCTTCCTGGCCAAAGACCTGAAAGCAATTGATCAGAAAAAGTGTCAACCCCAGTTTATACATAACGCTAAGATGCTAAAAAACGATTAATCGTTTGGTTTCAGTAAGTTAAACAAATCTAAAATTAACTAAAATATCAGTCTGTCTACATGATTTTCTCCAAAAGCATAAGGAATATATGCCAATGAATCAATTGGTTTTGTTAAAATGACCGGTGTGGATTTACCCAGTGAAATGGTTCCGTGTGTTTTCGACAAGCCCATGGCATAAGCGGAGTTAATGGTTAAAGCGTTCAAAGCTTCCTCCGGAGTGAGGCGCATTTTAACACAGGCCAATGAAAAAATCTGCTGCATGTTATCACATGGCGTTGTTCCAGGGTTGTAGTCCGTGGCGAGTGCAACCGGAAGACCTTCCTGGATAAATTTACGTGCATTTCCATAAGGGATACTGATGAAGTGTGAACATCCGGGAAGGAAAGTCGGCATACAGCCACTTCCTTTCAACACCTCAATATCTTCGTCATTTGATTCTTCGAGGTGATCTACGGAAAGTGCTCCCAGTTCAACAGCCGCTTTTACACCACCCATAATAGAAAACTGGTTGACATGCACTTTTGGGATCAAGCCCACTTTTTTCCCTTCCGAAAGAATGTACTTCATTTCTTCCACGGAGAAATAATTTCGCTCGCAAAACACGTCGATGTAATCTGCCAATCCTTCTTTTGCAATCAAAGGAAGCATTTCATTGACAATCATATCGATGTATGCAGAATGGTTTTCTTTGAATTCCTTTGGGAAAGCATGCGCACCTAAAAAAGTTGCTTTGATGGCAATCCCCGATTCTTCTTTCAGACGTTTGATTACGCGTAAAATCTTCAATTCAGCTTCAACGGAAAGTCCGTACCCGGATTTGATCTCTACGGCACCGGTCCCGTTTGCTTTCATCTTAGTGACACGTTTCAATGCTTCCTGGAATAATTCTTCCTCCGAAAGTTCACCCAAGCGCCGGGCCGAATTCAAAATTCCACCACCCTTCAAAGCAATTTCTTCGTATGTCAGTCCATTAATGCGATCCACGAATTCTTCCTCTCGCGTTCGGGCAAAAACCGTGTGTGTATGCGGGTCGCAAAATGCGGGCAATACACTTTGACCTTCGGCGTCAATGACTTCAACACCACGCCAATCCGTAATTCCTTCCCAATCTTCCATGCAACCATAGGCCATAATAACTCCGTCTTCCAATGCCAAAAACGCATTTTTGATACTTGGAACATGCTTCATTGCATCACCACAGATCATTTCCGGAAAATCTTCTCCGGCTTGATACAGGGTATGAATATTTTTAATCAGGATTTTAGACATTGCTCTCGTGTTTCAGACCCCAAAGGTAACATAATGAAAGCGCAAAGAAGCAAAGAACGTTCAGATTTCAGCAATAAGAATGATCCTTAATCTTTGTGTTCCACCTTGTTAAAATTCAATATTAAGAAATCGTTAAGTCAATTTTAATTACATTCGTTGCAGAACTGCAAAAACTATGAAACAAACTCTCCTTTGCTTATTCATAAGCGTTTCCTATTCTGTATTTTGTCAAACATTTACTGGTGGCGGCGGGCCTATCAATGACAATACAACCATTGACATCCCGGTTACTGTCAGCGGACTTCCAACTGCGATCGATACAGCAAATTTTGGTTTGGAAACAGTCTGTATCAATCTTACACATACATATGACGCAGATTTGACCGTTTGGATCGTAGCTCCTGACGGAACAACAGGTTTACTGTTTTCTAATGTCGGTGGCGGAGACGATAACTTTACCAATACCTGTTTAAATGCGGACGCAGCAAACAGTTTGTCTTCCGGAACGGCTCCGTTTACCGGGACCTTTAAACCTTTAGGTCAAATGGGATTGGTCAATAACGGACAAAACCCCAACGGAAGCTGGAAATTGCGCGTAAATGATAATTACGGTGCCGATCAGGGAAATGTAATCTCTTTTTCAATAAGTTTCGGAAACGATCCTGCCGGTTATTTTGCTTTTACCTCATCACTTTTACCGATTGTGGAGATCAATACCAATGGAAATGTGATCCAGGATGATGCGAAAGTGATGGCTGATATGAAAATTCGCTTTAACGGCCAGGGAATTCGAAACTACATGACGGATACACCGGATGCATACAACGGAAAGATCGGGATTGAGTACCGAGGAAATTATTCCTTGTCTCTTCCTCAAAAACCTTATGCATTCGAAACCTGGGATGTGAATGGAAACACGATTGATTCTTCCTTATTGGGAATGCCCGCTGAAAGCGATTGGGTGCTGTTGGCAAACTACAATGACAAGTCCTTTGCACGTAATATCCTTCCGTTTCACCTATTCGATTCGATGGGTAATTATGCTGTACGTACACGTTTGGCAGATGTAGTTTTGAATGGTGAATACCAGGGGATTTACCTCTTGGGTGAAAAAGTCAAACGGAATAATGAGCGCGTGGATGTCAACAAATTGGAACCGATTGAAATTAGCGGCAATGATCTGACAGGTGGTTACATTCTGAAAATCGACTACTGGGACAATAATAACTCCTGGCAATTAAGCCACAGCCCGATTGGTTTTCCCGGCCTGGACATTCATATGGTCTATGTTTATCCGAAACCGGAAGAAATCGTGATCCAGCAACAAACGTACATTCAAAACTTTATTGCAGATTACGAAGATGCCTTGTACGGATCGAACTTTGCACATCCAAGCCTTGGTTACCGTGCATTTATCGACGTTCCTTCATTCATTGATTACTTCATTGTGAACGAGGTTTGCCGGAACGGAGATGGTTTCAAGAAAAGCCGTTTCTTCTCGAAAGACAAAGACAAAGTTGACGGAACGGTAAAAAAACTGAAAGCCGGACCGGTTTGGGATTTCGATT
The DNA here is from genome assembly GCA_965650615.1 of uncultured Fluviicola sp. Taxonomy (GTDB): domain Bacteria; phylum Bacteroidota; class Bacteroidia; order Flavobacteriales_D; family Crocinitomicaceae; genus Fluviicola. Next base: position 4,192 of record CBFGPJ010000063.1, read on the forward strand.
GGGCAGAAAAAGACATGTGGGGCGGTTCGGAAGACGGATCTCAGTTCATGTATGGTGAATGCGACCAGGATGTGAACGCTCCGGGATGGTACATTCGCTTATTGCAGGATACGTTGTTCGCAAATGAATTGCGTTGCCGTTACGACGATTTGCGCAGAAGCATTTTAAAGGAATCTTACATCGATGCGAAAATTGATTCGGTTGCTCTTGCAGTGAATGAAAGTCAGGCGTGGCATTATCAAACCTGGGGGCATTTGGGAAGCGCAACGGGAACACCGGAAGTACAAGCTCCGAGTCAAACCTATGCGGAAGAAGTACAGCGCCTGAAAGATTGGTTCCACAGAAGACTGATCTGGTTAGATGCCAACATGCCGGGAACACTGAACAGTTGCAGTATGATGGGAATCCAGGATCTGGTAAATAGTCATAAAATTATGGCCTATCCAAACCCATTCGCTTCAATTATTACAGTGGAATGGACACAGGGAGATCTGACAGGAGCACAATTAGCGATTCGTGACGGATCAGGAAGAACAATTAAAACTCAGGAGATCACAAACGATTCCGTGTACGATAAATCGCTAACAATAACGGATTTGCACGATTTATCGGGCGGTGTTTATTTTATTGAAATTGTAAAAGGAGAGGAGCGGGCGATGTTGAAGGTTATTAAATAGTGACTTCCAATAATTTAAGTAAAAAAATACTGGAAAGCAAGTCAACTAGTAGTTTTCAAAAAATTAACCGTTAAAAACACTTAGAGCCCCTGTTTATAAGGAATTATCTCTTTTTTTGAGAAAAAATACACCTATTCTGCCAACAGTTGCGTAACGGTTAAAAACCTTTATAATGAACTGATTATTGGATTTTTCTTTAATCGTATTCTGAATCCGACTGAAATAAAAATTGGATTTTTTCAGATCTGCTTGTTGAATTAAAATAATTCCTTATTTTTGCACCCGCTTGCAACGGCAAGTGGGACTGTCAGTCGGACAGTAAATAAAATGCCTCGGTGGCGGAACTGGTAGACGCGCTGGATTCAAAATCCTGTACTTTCGGGTGTGCCGGTTCGATTCCGGCCCGAGGTACCAAAAAATAAAGGCTGAGAAGTTTTCTTCTTGGCCTTTATTTTTTGTCTTCTCCCGATAGCTATCGGGACTCGTTCTCACACTCATTCTTTCTCAGCCTTTATTTTCAGAAAGAGAAACAGAAAGAGAATGATGTTGAATTAAGATCGTGCGCAAGCAAATTTTTCAACTGCTCGTTACCATCTATATGTGCATCCTATATTCAATTGTGGTCGATCAAGTACATAGTAGGCTAATCTGGAAGTAAACCAAAGTTTCCGGTTTACCAGAATAGCGAGGTCTGCGTGAGGTTCAATGGTTATTCCAATTGCCTGTGCCGATTTTCTGTCGAATTCAGAGTATTGAACTTTATAGGTGTTTGACGGCCATGAAGGAACCCACACAGTTCTTCCAACCTGACGTTCACCAAGTTTTAGATTCAGAATGACATTTAGTCCAACCGAAAATGTCAGTTTTTCACGGAGGATAAAATTTCGGTTTAATCCGCTTTGGAGACGAAACATGCACATTCTCGAATAATCGAGGTGCTCTATTTTGCTATAATAGATGTCATTCGGACCGTTGGGATAATAGATCTCTCCATAAGTCAGGTTTACAATCGTAGTATCAAACATGTAAGCCGGATCAGCATTGTATTCTTGAACACTGAAATTCAACCCCCTTTCAAAAGACCATTTTGGATGTTTTGCTAGTGGACTGTTATAGTTGACCTCAATATTCCAGGCATAGGTTCTCTCCTCTTTATATTCAATACCGCCTATTAAGGAGATAATTCTATTTGGGTTTTGCGCAACGGAAAAAAATGGTAAACAGAAAATAGCAAATATGGTTTTCATGTGAATGAGTTTGTTAAATAACGAAGTCAGAGGTTGTTTATTTTTGTCTTCATTTTCGATCTCTTTCCCATTCTTCTGATCTGTGTTAAAAACAGTCATTATTTTTCAGAGCAAGAAACAAAAAGAGAATGAACAGAAGACCTCCCGAAAGATCACAATCTTGTTCCTCGTTTCATATTTCAAAAGATGACATTCAATAAAACAATTTGACCTTCTCAATAATTAGTTTCATCCTCATCCTTCACATAACAAAAACGAGCATGATTACTCACACTCGTTTTCCATTGAATTTATCCAGAGATCCGGATCACTCCGCCTTATATTTAACCAGGAAGATCACATCTTTATATCCATTTTTGCCAAGGGCTTTCGGAATCTTTATTTTCATTTTATTTTCCTTCGCAATTCCCTGGCTATCCGGTTTGGTTTCAAGCTTATCGGCCGAATCAATTATAAAGCTTTTTGAATCGACACCTGTAATTTCGGTCGTATGCGTAAAATAAGGGAAATGCTCTGCTTTCAATTCCAGGATACGATCTGTGTCGTTTGCCGGTAATGTCAGCAGATTCCATTCATTTGGAAAATCATGACGAAGACTAAATACTCTGATTAATCCCTTTCCATTTATCGCATCCAAAGCAGCAGTTAAATTGGCCTCTACATCTTCTTTGAACACACCATCGTACTCCGCGGTATAACTGATATGCATGATCACATCCGAAATGGTTGTGTAATCAAATGCCTTTTTCACCTTTGGTAAGGATAAGGTCCAACTACTAACTGCACCCGCTCCTTCGAACGGTAAATAACGTTCGTCACGGAAATTAAGCTCAAATTGACCACCATCATTCTGGGCATTACTTGTAGCAATCATTTCACAGCCATTAAATGCAAAATCAATCAAGTCACTGTCTTTGTCCTTTCTGATTTTATTGGTTCCCAACGTTAATGTTGCTCCAATATTGGTATATGGTCCGGCAATACACGGAATGGTTATGCGAACGGATTTGATGATCCGTTTGAAATAACCCGGATAACTTAAATCAAAGACTGCTTCCGGAATAGAAAAATCAGTGCATTCGCCGGTTTCTTTTAATTGGTACAATTTATCCGGTGCAATCTGGAGCATACTGAAATGCTGTGTGATTTCCATTTGTCGCTTGTCGGTATCGATAAACTCCTTTTCCAATTGTAACAACTGCAACATCAAGCGCTCTCCTGCCAATAATCCGTTTCTGTCATTTGTCCAATTATCAGATTGAATAAAATTGGAAGTGACTGTTCCAAAACGCTCGAATTCAAAAGCTTTTTGTGCCTGCATGGAAAAATCGTACGCCAGGTTAAATGCCATACGATACAGTTTTTGTAATTGCTGTACCTGGAATGTGTAATGCTTGTAATCTGAGAATTTGGAGGTATAAAACTCGTACAACTCTTTGTACTGTTCGATGTTTGTTTCGTGGATCTCCAGGTCAAATTCACTCATGGCAACTGCAATTTCGGAAGATCGCAGCTGTTCGCCCATAGCCAGCAAATCGTGTTTAGCTGTTTCCAGCTGGAATTTCCAGTCTTCTTCACGCCGTTGATGTGAACCTTCCAAACCGGCAAGGATAGCTACATTATCTGCTATTTTGGCCGTAGCATCTAAAGCTGAAGCAAATCCGGCTGCACTCCCTGTAAGTTCAACACCACCAAATTTCATCGCGAACGGACTCCCGACTTGGGGCACAAGAGCAGTAATTCCACGAATGAGTTGCAACGCTCCTTCTGCAGTTCTGATGGATCCCGAAGTCCATTTTGCAATTTGCTCCACGTTTTCCCATTCAATAAGTCCTTCTTCCAGAAGTGCCTCATAATGTGCTTTCCGGTTCTCGATATTGGCTTTCGTTTCCAATAAATTGGCAAGACCGGACTTTGCCTGGTCAATCTGGCGTTTTTTGTTTTTGGTAGTTAGAGTCAGGATATTCTGTTCGTGTCTTGTTCGAAGCAAGGTCAATTCTTCCACATCTCTTTTTTCGATGGCACTAAACAAGGCCCCTCCGAAATTTTGCACTACGCCACAAAATTGTTTCGCTTTTTCAATTAAATAAACAAAACGATGATTCGGCAGTTGTCCACTGATTGCAGCTACTATCTCGTCGAATGACATTCCTCCTGCCACCATACGCGCCAATAAGGCCGGATCGATTTCCGGTGCATACGCAGGCATTTGTTTTTTCACACCATTCAGATCCATGCAATTGTTCAATTTATAGATCCGGTCATTTACCCGGTCCCAATAAGCAATGAAATCTTTGTTGTAAGGAAAACAGAAAATCAAATCCGAATCGATATCAAAATAATTTTGAGGTTTCGTAGGCCTTCCCTGTTTCTTATCCTGAACATAAGCGTTTTTGACCGGATCTTTTGAACGGGAAACCTTTGCAAACGGTGTAGCAGTGCTGTTTTGAGTTCGTTTTGACGATAGGGTATCCGGTCTGTCCTTTTTAGAAACACCTGGCCGGGCACTGACTTTTCCCTGAGGACCTTTGCTTACTGGTCCAAAAAGATTGTAAATGAACTCCGAATTTTTCGTTATGTCAATGTCTTTATACGCCAAAGCTACCGTTTCCTTGCATTGTCCGGTCTTTTCAGGTTTATCACCTAAAATGGTTTTTACAATATCGTATAAATGCCTTGCTTCACTCGTACTTTCGGGCGTATACTGTTCAAACAGGTAATCTCCCCAATCCATCAGGTTATCGAGGTATTTCATGACCACATTTTTCTGGTACGCCCCGATTCGAAGCCGGGCAATAGCGTGTGGATTCCCCGGATTTCGCTGGTACATCTCAATGGCATTCGGATCACTGTAGATTTCTTTCAGCTTTTTAATTCCGATATTTCTGAAGGCAGCAAAGCGCCAGTTGACATCATTTGGGAAAACCAGTTGTTCGAATTTTTCTTTAATCGCAGTCGGATTATAAATATAACTGTACCATTGATTTGCTTCGCGGTACTTTCCGGAAGCATTTAGATGGTCAGCGATGCGCATCGGGATGTGGAAAAAGAGTTCGAAAAAGTAATTCCCGAAACTTTTACCGTAATCAATTTGCGGTGCAACCTGGCGCTGCGTCTTGTAATCCAACAAATCATCCATACCGATGGATACTTTATCCCACAAAAACTGGATATGCTCCGGATTCAGTTTATGTCCGTTATTTGGATCCGGTAGAGTTGGAGTAGTAAGAATCGCTACCATATCATTTTGCTGAATCACATAGTCATTCACTCCATCCGAAAAGTCTATACTTCCATTGGTAACGGAAAACTTATTAAACGCATCAAAATAGTTGTTGTATTCTCTTCTCAAAGAATATGATTCAAGGCCACCATAAAGCATATAGGAACCTATCTTTTTTTGATCTGCTAACTTGATGACATCACTTCGATACTCCAGTAAGCTTACAGGAACATAATCGATTCGATGAATCAAATCCACACTGCCACTAGCAATTTCCTTGTTCGGTTCCTTAAAGAAAATAAATTTGTTTCCCGGTGAATTACTTCCTGTTTTTAAGGAATAATGAGTCCCCCCTGAATC
>CBFGPJ010000064.1:0-9681 GCA_965650615.1 uncultured Fluviicola sp.
GGCAATGGAAATCAAAACCCCACATTATTGATGGTACCGGATTCCAGGATGCCTTGATACTGGTTTTCGGAACTCCCCGAACGGCGGTGTATGCGCATATGGATACCATTGGCTATTCTGTTGGCTACGAAAATGAACTCATTCGTGTTGGCGGACCAAAAAACATTGATGGGACACTTCTTGTTGGAAATGACTCACAAGGAATCATTGAAGGTGAATTGATGATTTTTGAAAACGAACACAATCAGCAACGCCTGCAGTTGTCGTATGATCGGATAGTTGATCGCGGGACTTTGCTTTCGTTTAAGCCAAACTTCAAAGAAACAAAGGAATACATCCAATCTCCTTATTTGGATAATCGTTTGGGAGTTTATGTGGCACTTCATTTGGCAGAGACATTGGAAAACGGAGCGATCGTGTTTTCTACTTATGAGGAACATGGAGGAAATTCCGTTGGTGCCTGCGCCAAATACTTAATGAATAACTACGATGTTATCAAAGCGTTAATCTGCGATATTACCTGGGTCACTCACGGGGTTGTTCATAAAGGCGGAGTTGCTGTGTCTATGCGTGACAGCATGTTGCCAAGAAGAAAATACCTGAACAAAATCCTTGCGATCGCAGCAGACTCCGGAATTAAATACCAATTGGAAGTTGAATCCGCCGGAGGAAGTGATGGCTCGGTTCTTCAAAAATCGGATCTGCCGATTGACTGGTGTTTCATCGGAGCGCCCGAAGACAACGTGCATACCCCAATGGAAAAAGTTTACAAGAAGGATATTGAATCCATGATTGAATTATACCGTGTTTTGATGAACGAGTTGTAATTAACGGACTGCAAATGCTTCTTTAATCTCAATTGCTTTAAACTCCGAACACCCCGTACCTCTCTCATCGAGCGCCTTAAACTTTAACTTTAAACGCAATTTATCTACCTGCAACTTGGGATCTAAATTCGTTGGAGAGAACTTATATTTCTTTTCAGCTCCTGGAGCACCGGTAGAAACTTCAATAATTACTCCACAATCAAGCAGTTGAACCTCCCCCAGGTAATACATTTCATTGGCTTGCTCCGCTGTATTGGGAGTTTCCTTACCTGTTTCGGTTTTTGGCTGCTCGTTTGCCGTTTTTTTAGGTGTATGACATGAAACCAGCAACCCAAGGATCAGTATTCCTGCAATTCGATTCATCTTCTACTTATTTTGTAATACATTTTTTCCGGCAATCGCAGCAGTTGTCCACGCGGCCTGGAAATTAAATCCTCCGGTAATCCCATCAATATCCAGGATTTCGCCGGCAAAAAACAACCCGGGAACTTTCTTCGACTCCATTGTTTGTACATTGATCTCATTCAAGTCAACTCCACCGGCAGTTACAAACTCTTCTTTAAATGTCGTTTTTCCTTCCATCAGGTACAAATCATTCACTAAAACTTCCAACAATTTATTCTGATGTTTCGTTGTTAACTCAGAACATTTAAATTGGTTTGGGATCCCCGCTTTTTCAACAAGATAAGCCCATAATCTTGATTTAATAGCATAAAGTGGGGTATTTACAACTAATTTATTGGATTTTACAAATTGCTGGATGATTTCCCGGACAAGCTCCTGGTTCTCTTCACCTGTCCAATTGACAGCAATCGGAGACTTGTATCCTTTCAATTCAAAAATCCGGGCCCCGAATGCAGACGATTTCAGTACCGCCGGACCACTCATTCCCCAATGCGTGATCAGCAAAGGTCCGTTCGTTGTCCACTTTTCCCCGATTATTTTCACCAATGCATTTTCCTGGACAATTCCCATTAATTCCTTGATCGGTTCATTTGGCATATTGAACGTGAACAAGGATGGAACAGGTGAAACGATCATCAGGTTAAATGCTTTTAGCAGTTCAAAGCCCGAAATTTTAGGTTGACCGCCTGTGGTAACAATAACAGTTTTGGAGTAGAATGTATCTTCGGGAGTTTGTACTTCAAATAAGCCGGAATCCATTTTTTTAACCGACTCAACCCGTTGATTCAACATTAATTGAACTCCATTTTTTCTTAACTCATTTAAAAAACAATCAATAATCGTTTGCGAATCATTACTAAGTGGGAAATAACACCCATCCGGATACAATTTCAGCGGTACGTGCCTACTTTCCAGCCAGGCCTTCATATCTGAACTGGAAAACTGGTAAAATGCCTTTTTGAGGAAACGTTCACCTCTCGGGTAATGTTTTGATAATTCGCCCGGTTCAGAAATAACATTGGTTACATTGCACCTTCCGCCACCTGAAATCTTGACTTTTGCCAATGGTTTTGAACTTCTTTCCAGGATTGCAATTTTTGCATGTTTGAAGTTTTCAGAAGCTTTAATAGCTGAAAAACAGCCGGCAGCTCCCGCTCCAATCACTAAAACATCCAATTCTTTCATCACTCAAAGATAAGCACAAAAAAAGACCTCCGAAACAGAGGTCTTTTGGTTTATATCATGATATTATGATTTCGTTATATAACGAACGACCCTTTATTCCAAAGGCTTTCAAATCATTTTCAATGTAAAATCTGAATATTCTTACGAACATTTTGTCCTTTGGAAAAAACCTCAAAGATATAAGACCCAGCTTTTAGCGAAGAAGTATTAATTACTTCCTGGCTTCCGTTAAGAAGTTGTTTTGAAAGCACCACTTTCCCATCCAAACCAATGATTCTTACTGATTCAGCTATTCCATTTGAAACAAGTAATTGGATTTCATCATTTGCTGGATTCGGGTATACATTAAATTCCATTTCCAAATCCGTTAATCCCAAAGGACCGTTAGCAACCTGAACGGTATTCTGATAAGTTGCATGATTTTGTTTCGTGCCGGTTACAACTAAGTAATCATTGGTCGTTAAAGTTGGAATCGTAATCACAGCTTGTCCGCCTGAAGAAATAGCTGAACCTAACAATACATTGTTTTGAGAAATCGCTACCAAAGCTCCATCTACTATGCAATTTGTTGTAATCGTTGTTGTATTCATGGGAACATTCCCCGGATGAGTTACAGTAAGAGGCAATGTTTGCTTGTTTCTGAACTGTGCGGAAGGATCACCGAACAAAACCCAGGTTTGCATCACTTCTACTCCGCTTCCTGAAGGATACTCTTCCAGCATAGACATCTGGGAATTATAGAATAAACCACCCAAAGTTGTTTTATAATTTTCCGGGTATGTTTCACTGATAATAGCTGCCATTTCATCCTGTGTCTGCATTGGTTGTGCCCAGGCCATTAAAATGGATGATCCTGCTGCACCGATTGCTCCCGAAGGTGTTCCGTTTTTCGTTGCACGTGTCCAGGCTTCGGAAATACAGGTTCCTGAAGTAAATGTTCCGTTATTGCAAGCCACTGAAACTACAAACGGATACATTCCGTTGTTTGTAGCCTGATTTACGTGTGTACTTTGGAAATTTCCGGTCACACACAAATTCACATCACCGTGTCCTGTGTAATTAAACAAACCTACTCCGCTGCTTACAACCGGTAGAATAATTCCTGAATTCGGACTTCCTGATGCATCTCCTCCACCGTGTGAACCGTCGTAAAATTCCGCAACTTCAGAATACCCATACCCCATTAATACCGTGCGGATATTTCTCAAATGTTCCCAATCCGGCTCACCATCATCACCGATTCCGTCACCTTCGTCGGATCCAAGACCAATAGCCTTCTCCATCCAATCGCCTGTCATCGGATTCTTTTCATATTCCAATGTTCGGTCTACCATCGTAATAATATTTGCTTCCGTACCGGAAAAGCGCCCGACAAATAACTCCGGATAATAATCTCCGCCGGCTAATTGTCCGTAGTAAGAATCAGAATACAGGTTTTCACCACCTGACATCCCGTAGGTATGAGCTGGAATATCATCGTGATCTCCAACCAATAAAACATAGATCAATTCCGGATGCGCTGCATAATAATTTTGAATATATGCTTGAATATCCGTGTCGGTAGTTCCGGTAGTTGTTGTTGAAACCAGGGTGGAACGAATTCCTTTTTGGTTCTTCCAATTCACCAATGGAGTAATTTCTTCCATGAAAGCAGGAGCAGCAATGAACAACATGCTACCACTCTCTTCCACCTGTGAATACTTTTCTGATTTTGGATTCAAAACGATTTTTTGCTGGGTAGACTGCAGGACAGGATCCGTTTGTCCGGTTAATTCATTCGCGCCTGAAATTGCTATATTCTTTTTTAGATTTATATGAATGCCTTTATAAACAATCAGTTGCTTTGTTACCGGATTGTATTGGTATGGAGAAACCTCAACAACGGCTCCTCTCATTGCTCTCCAAATAAATGGAGTTTTCACTATTGCAACTTGTGCCGGATAAAATTCATTTTCGTTATAAACGGGACCAAATGAGTAAGCAACCGAACCTGGCTGCACGTTTCGTTTAATAACTCCTTTTGAAGGAGTTACGAGTACATTTTCATATACGGTTACTTCATCAAACGTGACCTCAATTTCAGGATTTCCATTTGCCGGAAGCTGCACCGTGGTGTGAAATAACGGAAGAGCCGGAGCTCCTTTTTCCTGGGATAAAACGGTGAAAGACTTGGAGAAATCGATCATCATTTGTCCACTGATTTCCTTGTATTCAAATGATTTTTCTTCAAACTGCTGTGTCAGTCTGATTGTTTTCGAATCTTCAGAATCCAATTGGAAATTTTGGGCATAGGAGATAAAGGATCCGCAAAAAGCGGAACATAAAAGGAGAGTTTTTTTCATTTTCTAGTTTTAGCACTCCTAATTTACAGATTCTTATTAAATAAGTTTAAATTTTAACATTTAAACTCTCATTTCTGTGGGGAGAGAAAAGTAATTAAAAAGAAAAAGGCCAAATGCAACTGCACTTAGCCTCTTTCCCTTAACCTGTAGATGTTAATAATTGATCCGTTATATCTTTTAACGCGAGAAGCAGCAAAAGGTTTCAAAAAAAAGGATTTTTATAAAAAAGAATAAAACTGATGCAAATCACTTTTTCTTCGAACGGGTGTTTTTAACTTTGTAAAGTCTTCAAATTTGTATGAAATGTTATTGGGAAAAGGATCAAGACTGAATAGTATTTTCAAGATGAAATGCCCGAGATGCCAGGAGGGTGATTTCTTTCTTTCCCACCCTTATTCCATGAAGAATATCGGTAAAACGTACAAATATTGTCCGAGTTGTGGTCTGAAATACGAAAAAGAAATCGGGTTTTATTACGGCGCTATGTACGTTTCCTATGGTCTTGGAGTAGCACTTTTTGTGACTTGTTGGGTCAGTTTCAATTTGTTTATACCCCAGGCGAATATTTGGTTGCAAATCGGTATCATTTCCGGACTTTCGATTTTCCTGAGTCCTTACCTCTACGCTTTATCTAAGATCATTTGGGCGAATTTGTTCTTCTCTTACGATCCGGAAGCGATTAAGAATTATAAGGAATTGAAAACGGAGAATGTAAAAATTGAAAAGTAAAAATAGAACTTCGACCAACATCATCAACTCAATCACCTTTCTAAATCTTTTCAATTCTCAATTTTACATTTTCAATTAAACAAAAAATCCCCCAGCCGGCAAACTGAGGGATCACTTAACCCTAACAATGGGCTAACCTTACAAAACAATTATTGAAGGATGACATTTCGATCTTTCGGGTATTTAATCTTAAACGAATAGGTAAATTTATCCGTGGTTTTGGTTTTCAAATCAACCGTCCAAGTTAGTTTCCCTGTCGTTTTATCATAATTTGCTTTCCCCGTGTTGATCGCTTCTATAACGATTTCTCCGTTAGTGGTTACAGGAATCTGGTCTTCGATAACCAATTCGACAGTATTTGCCTTCAAGTTTTTCACCGAAATCTCGTAAGCATAGGTACGTTCGATATCGTCACCAATCACTTTTTCCTTGTAATCTTTTTTCAGCAGAATCCGTTTTGCAATGATATTCGGATCTTTACCCAGGCTCAACTTTAAGGTATCGTTCATGGTAGTCGGATCAAGATAGGTTTCCCCGATATATGTTCCATCAAAGAAGATATTTGCACTGGCAGGAACAAGTTGTAAATCTTCCAGTTTCAATACTTCGGCAACCAGGAAGACTCCCGGATCAATTTTAGGAACGGTGTAATAACGATAATTGGCTGTCAAATCCACGTTTCTTACCAAAACCAAATGACTTTCGTCGTTGCTTTCTATCGTATAGGGCAAATCAATTTTGTACTCTGCCGACAACACCCGGTTGATAACTGTGGTAAAATTAGCAGCTGTTTCACCTTCCATCTCGAAAACTTCGGAATCAGCCGCTGCTTTTTTCTCATATCTTACAGAAGGTGCTGCTGTAACTCCATAACTGTTTAGTCTTCCGTTTACAGCTTCAAAATTGTAATAATCTACATACCACGGATGAAGGTCCGGTTTGATCTTGTTTTGGTACGGATCGTTGGTTGATAAAGTCAACTGCACGTCATTCCATGCTTCACCGGTATTTTGCTGGATATTTGCTTTGTAAGCCAAATTCACCTTCCCGGAAGTAATTTCACTTCGGATATCGTAAGTTGGGATCCAGGAAGCTCCCGAAGCCAAATAAGAAATTGCCAATCTTCCTGCTATGACTTCTTTGGATTGCAGAGTCACAACAATTCTGTGGATCGGGCCCACAGGAACTTTCGGTGCATTCGAAGACTGGTAATTCTGCAAGTCTGTCATTCGCTGATTCATTTCCTGCAAGATGCTGTTTTTTGACTTGATACGTCTGTTTAAAACCTGCAATTTCTTATTGATCTCATTCATTTTCAACTGGTAATAATCAAGTGCCTGTTTCAACAGTTGAATCGAATCATTTACTTTTCCTTGCCCGCGAATAGCGCCGTTATTGCTCAAAATGGTTTTGGAAGCATTCAATACATCGATCTCATCCTGGATTTCCTTGATATCAAACTGGATATTACCGATCGAGTCCTGCAGGAGGTTGATGTCTTTCCGGATTTTTAAAGGAAGCCCTTCCAACTTGATCTTTTCAGGTTCCGGATAATAAACCTGGTATTTGGAATCGATCAGAACCACATTCCCAAAAGCTTTCACCTGTAAACTTTTCGGATCAATATTGGGGCTTACGCCTTCAATGATCAGTTCCGTAATTCCGGGTTTTACACTAAAATTTGCTTTGCGATAAATTTGTGCACCGTTTGTATATACGGTTACTTCACTAATGGAAGATTTGATAATTTCTTTCTCGTTGACTGCAAGTGAAAGGAAACTTGGGAGAATTGCCAATAAGAGAACAACTACTTTTTTCATAGGAATCAATTTCCCTTTAGTACTTCCTGAAGGGAAATTCGTTCAAAAGAATTTTAACAAAAAAGAAAAGATGTACTCCAAACGAATACATCTCCCTGATTATCAATCCATATTTTTTCACCACATAGAACACATAAAGCACATAGAAATTCTTGTGTGCTTCGTGAACTTTGTGGTTAAATTAACGCCTTAATTTCCCCGATAATCCGATCTGCCAGATCAGAAGCAGCCTGTGCATCTTTACTTTCAGTATATACACGGATAATTGGCTCAGTATTACTTTTGCGCAAGTGCACCCATTCTTTTCCGATATAGATCTTCACTCCATCAACCGTATCTACTTCTTCATTTTTGTATTTATCGGCCATTTTCACCAAAATCGCATCCACGTCAATTCCCGGAGTCAGATCGATTTTTTTCTTCGCCATTTCATAATTCGGATAAGAAGCACGAAGCGCAGTCATACTTATCTTTTTATGAGCCAAATGCGATAAGAATAAAGCGATACCTACCAACGAATCTCTTCCGTAATGTAAATCCGGATAGATAATTCCGCCATTTCCTTCACCACCGATCACGGCGTTGGTTTCTTTCATTTTCACCACAACATTCACTTCTCCAACTGCAGAAGCATGGTAATTACAACCAACTTCTTCCGTAATATCTCTCAAAGCTCTTGTCGAACTTAAATTGGAAACCGTAGCTCCTTTTCTCTTCGAAAGAATGTATTCGGAAACAGCAACTAAGGTATACTCTTCACCGAACATAGATCCGTCTTCGTTTACCAAAGCCAAACGATCAACGTCCGGATCTACCGTAATTCCCAAATGGGCTCTTTCCGAGACTACCCGTGCAGATAATTCTACCAGGTGTTCTTTTAAAGGTTCCGGGTTATGTGGAAAATGACCCGTAGGATCACAATACATTTCAACGATATCTGTTACTCCGATCTTGCGCAATAATTGTGGTACGGAAATTCCTCCGGTAGAGTTTACCGCATCAACAACCACTTTAAAATTGGCATTTCTAATTGCCGGAATATCTACATCTGAAAGTGCGCAGATCGCTTCAATGTGCCGTTCGATTGCTTGCGTATCATTGATTACTTTTCCCAGATCGTCCACTTTAGCAAAAACAAAACTTCCATCCGTTGCAATCTTCAACAACAATTCTCCTTCTGCTCCGGAAATAAACTCTCCTTTGCTGTTCAACAATTTCAAGGCATTCCATTGTTTCGGGTTATGTGAAGCTGTCAGAATAATTCCGCCATTTGCCTGGTGATAAGGAACCGCCATTTCAACGGTTGGTGTTGTAGACAAGCCCAGATCAATTACTTCGATGCCCAATCCGACCAAGGTTTGGATAACCAATGCCGAGATCATTTCACCGGATAATCGTGCGTCTCTCCCAACAACTACTTTCAGTTTGCCGGTAGTTGAAACTGATTTCAACCAGGTTCCGTATGCCGCTGCAAATTGAACAGCATCAATAGGAGTCAAATTATCACCCGGAGAACCCCCGATAGTTCCTCTGATTCCTGAAATAGATTTGATTAATGTCATCTTTTTTAGATTAAAGACGAAAGACATGAGACAAAAGACAGATTCCGGTCTTCAGTCTTTTGTCTTTAGTCTAATGTCTTCTTTAATTCTATCATTCGCAACACCGTCACGGCTGCTTCCACACCTTTATTTCCATGTTTTCCGCCTGCACGGTCAATTGACTGTTGCTCGGTATTGTCTGTCAGCAAACAAAATCCGATCGGTTTGTTGTACTTTAGTGTAACATCCACAATCCCCTGGGTTGTTCCTGAACAAACAAAATCGAAATGCCTTGTTTCTCCCTGAATGACCACACCAATCGCAATAATTCCGTCAATTTGATCATCCTGGGCCAACCACTGCGCTCCAAGAGGCAATTCAAAAGCTCCGGGAACCTGCTTCACATGAATATTTGATTCTTTCACTCCTGCATTCAGAAGTGTTTCCATAGCTCCTTCCAGTAATTTGGAAGTAATATGACCGTTCCATTCAGAAACAACAATGCCGATTGAAAAATCGGCACCGTTTGGAATTGTATCTTTATCGAACGCTGATAAGTTTTTTAAACTTGTAGCCACGTTTCTAATTATTTATTGGATACTCTGGCAATGTATTTGTCAATCGTTTTTTGTTGACCGAACATATAGTAATCCTGATTAATTCTTTCGTAAAGCTCTTTCGCTTTCTCGTAATCTTTAATTTCCTCTGCAACCTGACCTGCTTTGAACAAATAAGTCGGAGTTGTCCACTCGTTCTCATTTACTTCCGCAGCATCGATGTACATCTCCATAGCGTCCTTGTATTTACCCATTTCGCTGTAGCAGTCCCCCTG
>CBFGPJ010000065.1:0-9568 GCA_965650615.1 uncultured Fluviicola sp.
TGTATTCCAACCATCTTCATTTCTTATACGGGTGAATCATTGGATTACAAAATGCCTTTGTTGAAAGCTTTGCATGCCATAGATAGCATTGCTACTGAAGTTTGCCAGTATTTTGATAAAAATGTAACGAAAGTAAATGCAACACTTGGCTGGGAACAGGAATATTTCCTGGTAGACCAGGCTTTGTTTAATTGTCGTCCGGATTTGATGATGACAGGCCGTGCTTTGTTCGGACATGCTCCGGCAAAAGGACAACAGTTGGATGATCACTATTTCGGGTCCATTCCGGAGCGTGTGACTGCATTTATGCGTGAATTCGAAAATGAAGCGATCCTATTGGGAATTCCGGTAACTACGCGCCATAACGAAGTTGCTCCGAACCAATTCGAATGTGCTCCGATCTTTGAAGAATGTAACCTGGCAAACGACCACAACCTGTTGTTGATGGATCTTTTGGAGAAAGTAGCACGTAAGCACGATTTCCGTGTGTTGTTGCACGAGAAACCTTTCGCGGGTGTAAATGGTTCAGGAAAACACAATAACTGGTCTTTGGGAACAAATACGGGTGTGAACTTGCTTCAACCGGGGAAAAACCCGAAAACGAACCTGCAGTTCCTGACATTCTTCGTGAATACCATTAAAGCAATTCACGACAATGCGGATTTGTTGCGTGCATGTATTGCTTCTGCAAGTAACGATCACCGTTTAGGTGCAAATGAGGCTCCTCCGGCAATTATCTCGACATTCATCGGATCTCAATTATCCGAAGCATTGGATGAATTGGAAAAGAGTGTGAAAGCGGGGAAAATGTCGCCACAGGATAAAACAGAATTGAAATTGAATATCGGTAAGATTCCTCAGATCATGTTGGACAATACTGATAGAAACAGAACATCTCCGTTCGCATTTACAGGAAACAAGTTTGAATTCCGTGCGGTTGGTTCTTCTGCAAACTGTGCTTCTGCAATGATTGTGTTGAATACCATCATGGCGAAACAGCTGCAATTATTCAAAGTGAGTGTGGATGCACGTATCGAAAAAGGTGAGTCAAAGGATGAAGCTATTTTGAAAGAACTTCAGACATTGATCAAGGAATCCAAAAAGATCCGCTTTGAAGGAAACGGATACGGAGAAGAGTGGGTGAAGGAAGCTGAGAAAAGAGGATTGAATAACTTCAAAGATACACCACGTGCATTGAAGGCTTGGGGAGATAAAAAATTCGTGAAGTTGTTTGATGAAATGAACGTATTGACTCCGCGTGAGCTGGAAGCACGTCAGGAAATCGAATTTGAAAGCTATATTCTAAAGATCCAGATCGAAGCTCGTTTGATGGGTGATTTGGTTCAGACACATATTATTCCTGCTGTAGTAGAATACCAAAACAGGTTATTGTCCAATATCCAGGGAATTATGTCTGCTTTGGGTGATAAAGCCGGAAAAGAAGCAGCAGCGGCTCAAATTGAATTGGTGACCAAAATCTCCATGCATTTGAATAAGATGAAAGCAACGTGTGATACGATGCTTCAGGCAAGAAAAGATGCGAACAAAATTGAGCATGCTGAAGAGAAAGCGGTTGCTTATTGCGATAAAGTAAAAGTTTATTTTGATGAAATCCGTTACCATGCAGATAAATTAGAGTTATTGGTAGACGATGAGTTGTGGCCATTGCCAAAATTCAGAGAAATGTTATTTACGCGTTAGTAAAATTCAATTTAGATTCAACCCCGGTTCTGATTCAGGATCGGGGTTTTTCTTTTCACCACTAAGTGCACGAAGCACACAAGGATTTTATTGTAATCCCATTCAAAAACTTCATACTCCTAATGTCCTTTGTGGTTAACTATCAAGAGTAATCTTCCGAGAGCTTTAGCTCACTCACTCAGTATAAACAAAGTGAATGAGCAATCAGCTATATACCCTGCTCAAAAAAACAAACCTTCGTGCTCTTCGTGTGCTTTGTGGTTAACTATCAAGAGCAATCTTCCCGGAGCTTTAGCTCACAACTTTAATAACCCAATTCTATGTGTTCTATGTGACCTATGTGGTTCAAATCCTGTAACTTTGTTTTGCAGATGAAACAATTCGATATTCCGTCCATATTTCGTTCGCCGATCATTTCAAAAGTGAAGGCGTTTCGTAAGAGCCAGGATCCGCGCAAAAAGGATTTCTCACCTACGGTGCTGGACTTCGGGAATGTTCAGTTATACGTTGCACGGCATTTCGGATTTTGCTACGGAGTAGAGAACGCCATTGAAATTGCATACCGGGCAGTAGAGGAGAATAAAGGAAAACGGATTTTTCTCTTAAGTCAGATGATTCACAACCCCACAGTAAATGCCGATTTGACGCAGCACGGGATTGAATTTATCCAGGATACTTCCGGGAAGCAACTGATTCCATGGGAAGAACTCCAACCGGACGATGTGGTCATTATTCCCGCATTCGGAACAACCCTTGAGATCGAACAGATCCTAAAAGATCGCGGAGTTTCTACGGAAAAATACAATACAACTTGTCCTTTTGTGGAAAAGGTGTGGAACAGGGCTGAGAAGCTGGGAACAGATAATCATACGCTTATTATTCACGGGAAATACAACCACGAAGAAACACGCGCTACGTTCTCTCATACGGCTTCCAATTCGGAAGCGGTGATCGTTAAGAATATGGAAGAAGCCAGGTTCCTGGCGAAATGTATCACCGGAGAAACTTCAAAGGAAGAGTTTTACAGCTTTTTTAGAGGAAAACACACCCCGAACTTCGACCCGGAACTTCACTTAAGTAAAATAGGCGTTATTAATCAAACGACCATGCTTGCAAGTGAAACACAGGAAATTGCTGAGTTTTTGAAAACCGTTACGGAAGATTTTGCTGCTCGTTCGAACATCAATAAGACATTTGCAGATACCCGTGATACACTTTGTTATGCTACCAATGACAATCAAAGTGCTACGGAGGCATTGATGAATGAACCGTTGGATTTTGCACTTGTTGTGGGTGGGTACAATAGTTCAAACACTTCTCATTTGGTTGAATTGTTAGAACAGCGTTGTCCGGTATATTTTATAAAAGACGAAAACGAAATTCTCGATTTGGAAACAATTCGCAGTTTCAATATTCATACACATGAAGTGGAAACGATTGAAAACTGGATCAAAGGAGGAAAGATCGGAATTACTTCTGGAGCTTCCTGTCCGGATTCCATTATGGATGCGATTATTTCAAAGTTATTAGTGCTTACAGGAAGTGAAAGCTCCATTGACGAGGTGATTTCCCGGCTGGGATAGAAAGTGTGAACATTTTATCTTTTGAACTTTTTGAACAAAAAAATCCCCCTCGGCTAAACCGAGGGGGATTTTTATAATTGATTATTCAATTAGTTCTTAACGAAGTTTCCGGTACCCATGTTACCAGAAACAGTTGTTACACGGTAGATATACAAACCTGCTTTCAATTCAGCAACATCGATGTTCTTAGAAGTTGAACGAGCAACTGTTTTTCCATCCATAGTAACTACTTCAACAGAAGAAACTTCTTCAGCAACTTCGATGTTCAAGATAGAGTTTGTTGGATTAGGGAAAACACTTGAAGAAATCACATTTTCGTTCACACCAGCAGTATTACTTACCATGATATCATCCAAAGCAATGAAGTTTTCGTCAGTACAGTTGTGGTGACGGAAAACCAACATCAATGAATCTACTCCTATCATAGAAGAAATATTATATGTGAAAGAGTACATTTGCTCTCCACCAGCTAAAGCAGCAGAGTGAACCGGAGCAGCCAATGCAGCAGCCAATCCACTATATCCATCAGTAACATAAACAGAAATGTATTCTTCATAGAAACCACTTGCAGTTGTTTCAGGAGAACCAACTTTGAAAGTTAAGCTCAAAGAACCAGTTAAAGCTGTTGTGTTGATTACCGGTGAAATAAGAAAGTTATTTGGTGTCAAAGCTGTTCCGTTTGGTGCCGGGGTACCAATCCATGATTCTGAAATAGCAAAATTCCCCTGGCTAGCCAAGGCTCCGCTACCAACTGAAGCAACTCCCCAAAAGTTAGTATCAGCATCAGGAGCAACCTGAGTACTTACCCATCCAGCATTAGGAGATGTCCAATCTTCTGTGAAGACTTGTGCGTTAACAGATGTAAAAGAAGCAACTAAAAGGGTTGCAGAAAGTAAAAGTTTTTTCATAGTTAATTTAAAAAAGTTTGAACAAATATAATTTTTTTAATCAATTCTTAATAGTAGAATCGATTTTATTCTTTACACCAATGATTGTTTAAATCTAAGAAGGTTGGAAATTTTCTTTCCATAATTATATTGTATTTTCTTAAAGATTATGTTTACTTTCATTTTTAGTAAATATTTGCATTAAAGGATCATTCATGGAGCGCCTGATTAACATTTTAATTATTGATGAAAAAGATTCGGATCAACTGGCATTAAAGGAAATCCTTGGGGGAGGGGGAAATATTCTGCTTTTTTGCGATTCAATTGAAGATGCCCATGAAATCCTGAAAAGAAGAGAGGTTGGGATCATTTTAATTGATGTAGACAGTCCCAATTTTTCGTCCATGGAAGATTTTAAGGAGTTGTTGCAAACCCACGCTTCCCATACTCATTATTCAATCATCGTTACGGAAAATACCCGTACTGGATCAAAGCTTTTAAAAGGATTTAATTCGGGTGCGGTTGATTTTATTACCAAACCTTTCAATCCGTTATTGATCCAGGCAAAATTGGATGTCTACAAATCCTTGTATTACAAAGACCAGCGTATTGCGCAGTTATTAGGGAATATCCTTCCGGAAAATGTATTGGATGATTTGAACCAATATGGGAAATTTTCTCCTAAAAGGGTGGATAAAGGAGTCGTCCTGTTTACAGATTTCGTGGACTTTTCAATGAAATCCAAATCCATTAAACCGATCAAACTCGTTAAACGCCTGGAGTATTATTTTACGGCATTCGATGAGATCGTTGAACGCTACAAACTGGAAAAAATAAAAACGATCGGGGATGCCTATATGGCCATTGCAGGTGTGAATGAAGACAATGCCGAACCGATCTTAAGGGCGTGTATGGCAGCTTTGGAAATGCGCAATTTCATCCGGAACGAAAAGGAATTGGCCAAAGCAATGAAGAAGGACTACTGGGAAATCCGGATCGGTGTTCATGCCGGACCTCTTGTTGCAGGGATTATTGGTTCCAAAAGATATTCCTTCGATGTTTGGGGAGATACGGTAAATATCGCAGCAAGGGCACAACAGTTTTCAGGAATAGATCAGATTACCATCACAAAGGCAATTTATGATGAATGCCATGCTTATTTTGAAACGAAAGATCTGGGGAATGTCCCGATCAAAAAACGGGGTGGTACAATGGAAACCTTTGAGCTGGAATCCCTGAAATCGGAATATAGCCTCTATGCCAATGAAAAAGTTCCTTCGGTAGAATTACGGGTCTTGTGTGAAATCGCTACGGTGGATTTTGAGCATATGAGAAGCGATATTCTGAATAAATTAAAGTCGATGCTCCCGGATGAAGTCATTTACCACGATCTGGGGCACACCTTAAATGTAGAAAAGGCAGCTATCCGGCTGGGGAAACTGGAAGGATTGAATGATGCCGAGATGCTCTTGCTGAGAACAGCGGCTTTGTTTCATGACACCGGCTTTATTTTTACCTATCAGAACAATGAATTACATGCGGTAAGGTTAATGGAGCAAATGCTTCCGAAATACGGATTTAACCAGGTACAGATCCAGCAAATCCGTGAAATGATCCTGGCAACGTCTTTGGAGATCGAACCGGTGGGATTGCTCCAGGAAATTTTGTGCGATGCAGATCACGATTATTTGGGAAGAGCGGATTATTATGTGGTGGCCTCTAAATTGAAAGACGAAATGATTGCTTTCGGAATGGACCTTTCGGAAGAAGAATGGATCCAAATGCAAATCCGGTTTTTAGGAGAAACACATCAGTTTTACACCATTACAGCATTGAATATCCGCCAAAAAGGAAAAATGAATCGTTTGGGAGAATTGAAAGTTGTGTTGGCAGAATTACAGAATCAACAAGTTTGATGGTGACTGAGCGTAGTCGAAGTCACCATATTGAAATACCAGATCTTATTGAAGAGAATCTAATTCCCAATTAAGGAACCGCAGCTATAAAACTTAAAGGACACCTGAGCGTAGTCGAAGTGTGCTTTCAAAAGCTCGGCTCGATCAACGTCAAATAGTCACTTGTTTTAATACTTGGCTTGTAATCCTTTACTGATTCATTGTAAAATCCTCCCGGGTTTAAATCCGCAGCCAGACCTGCTTTGACCAAATCCTCCTTTTTACCCTCTCTCTTTTCCGTTTCGTTCCAATTGTCTTGTTTTTTTGATCCGCTTACAGCTGAAGTACTTAGTTTATAGGTGTTGAGTGGAACTGCAGCAGAACCTTCATCACCTGAAGCATGAACTGTTGTATAAGTAGTAGGAACAGCATTACTGTAAATAGTCATTTTTTGTTCTACGTTTTTATCTGCAGGAATGGTTGAAGCCGCTGTAAATTCTTTTTCATTGCCCTCATTCAAAGGAAATTTCTTTTTTTCCTGAACCTGGGGAGCTTCTTCATGAGAAACAGAATCAGTACTTGCCGTAATTTTCGACGAGTTGCTTTTGGTTAATTGTTCATCAGACAGGGAAAACCAAATGGTTGTAATTCCTGCAGACAAGACCAATAATGCAGCCACACGGAACAATGGACGATTGTATAAAGGTATAATTTTCTTTTCTGCTACCTCTTCAACGGGAGTACTCCAGTTTTGGCTGATACCGGGATGTTTTGCCTGGAAAACACTGTTCAGGCTTGTTTTCACGGAAGCAGATACGTCCTCCCTGTTTGAAAGTGCCAGCTGATCGATCTCCGCATAGAATGACTTCATTTCATTGTATTCTTCCTCAGAAGACACCAATTCCTGGATGATTTCCAGTTCGCTGGAGCTTAAATCGCCGTAAGCCTTTGTTTGAATGATTTCGTCAAATGTATTCATGTTAATTTTGTATGTTCCGGTTGGTATTCTTTTAATCCTTGAGCCAAATATTTGGTAGCATAGAATAAACGGGATTTAATGGTCCCTTCACTGATCTCCAAAGCCTCGGCTATTTCTTTAATCGATAATCCATCAAAGTGGCGCATTTCAAATACTTCCCGATGCTTATCTTCCAATTGTGTTACCTGGTAATCGTACGCTTCCTTAAAAAGTGCATGGTGTACCTGGTTTTCCGTGTTTTTATTCACGTCGCTAACGGAATAGGTGTTGTCTAATCCGTTACTGGTATTCTTTCTTATTTCTTGTTTTTTGTATTCGTTCTTGCACATGTTGTTCGCTACGGAATACATCCATGTTTTAAAGGAACGGGTCGTGTCGAACAATTCTGGCCGGTGAATCAGCTTCGTAAAAAAATCATGAACAAAATCTTCCGATTTCTCACGATCACGCCAAAGCATCCGCATGAAATACGAGAGCAGGGCAGACGAATAACGACCGTAGAGCTTGTCAAAAGCCCGCTGATCGCCTCCTGCCATGGCAATGACCAATTGCTCATCGGTCATTCGGTCGTATTCCTTTTTAATCATCCGCATCAGCGCTTAATTTTTGAAAGTTGACCTGTTTTACGTGCCCTCGTGGCGACGCTTAGGATTATGTGATTAATTTCCTTAACCTCTTCATTTTTATTGTATTCTTCGTAGAGTCTTGAAACGCTTAGAAGTGTGGGTAAGTAATTTGCAGAAAGTGCATCTGATTGCTGATCTTTTCCGATTCCAAGTTCATACTTTTTCCATTTTGTTTCAACCAGTGAAATGTTCCAGGCATTGTAGTCCAAAGTCGCTGATTGATCGTATGCAAAAGTGAGCCCGACCGGATTTAGGGATGAGCTGATTCCCGCAAAATATTCTTTCGGGAAAGACATGGACATGTACAGGTTTTTGGACGTATTCAAAGCGCAAAATGCCTGGACGAATGTGGTGTCAACAAAAGTTGAAGTTGGCATCACGAAACCTTTTGCAGTCAGGGTTGCCTGGTATTCCGGACTTTGCATCAGGTCTACGGAGATCAATTCCAAATCGGCTCTTCCCAGGCTATTTCGTTCGTAATTTACAGGGATTAGTTCGGTGTAACCGTGTAACAATAAGGTTCCGTTACCTGGAATTGAATTGACCATGTCAGTGGCATAAGTCAATAAACCCTCAGAGATCTTATTTTGTGCGATCATTTGAAGGGTCACACTATCAGCTAATTCCTGGTCGTTTACAGCGACTCCGTAGACAGCCAGTTCCTGTTGAACTTCTGTTTTTGTGGGTTCCAGTTTTGCAGCTTGCTGTAATTCTGGAAATTGTTTCGGATCGTATTTACTCAACAAATACGTATAAAAATGTTTTTCAAAACTTCCCGGTAACATATCGGCATACAACTGTGCACTTTGTTTCATGTTCCCGATTTCCTCCGGACTGGCGCTTCTTCGGGTTAATTGACGTTTGGAACTGGTGTAATTTGTTTCGAATTGATATTTGGCACTTTTAAGTTGCTGAATGCTGGCATTGGAATCTTTGTCTGATTTTTCTGCATCATCGAATTTCGGATTGGAAATCGTCCGGTAAGCTTTATTTTTTTTTGTTGCAACCTGAATTTCTTCCAAACGCGGGTCAGCCTTAACCGTATCCTGCTTGCTCTCAGTTTTATTGGTATTGAGGGAATTGTTGTTATATAGGTTTTCCTGTGTCTGAGCTTTACTGAACACAGTGCAAAAAAGCAATGAAACAAGAAGTATGAATGGACGCATAAAGCAATTTTTATCTGTACTACAACCAGATTAAAATTAGGTTCAAAAAATGAAAGAAAAAAATTTACTAGGAATTAGAGTCTGCTGCAAACAGGAATTTGTTTGGGGAAACCAGGTTTGTCTTTACAGCGTAGATCACGATTCCGGCTGTGTTTTTCACCCCTAATTTTGCCATGATATTCTTGCGGTGTGTATTGATCGTATGATTGCTCAAACAAAGTGAATCGGCGATCATCACATTCGTAAGCCCTTCTGCAATCATGGTAATGATTTCTGTTTCACGTTCACTGAGTGTAATCGGTTCACAGCTGAAAGAATCAAAATCAATATCATTTACATCAATAGAAGCATCCCGGATCGTTTCAAGGATTTGTCCGCAAAAGAACTTATTTCCTCTCCAGGTTTCTCTGATTGAGTCGATGATCTCCGAACTGTCACAATCTTTTTTGATATAGCTTTTGACACCAGATCGGAGCGCATTTACCAATGTTTGTGCAGATTGTTCAGGTGTAATTGCCACCACGTTCAGATCCGGTTTTTTCTGAAGGATCTGAGGAATGACATCAATCGAAAACCCTTTAGCAGTATAATCAACTAAAATAATGTTCGCATCAAACGCTTTGTTCAGGGCGATCAACTCTTCGTTGTTTCGCGCTTCACCCACAATTTGGATGTTTCGCTCCGTAGACAACAGCGTACGCAACCCAATGCGTATAATTTCATTACTGTCG
>CBFGPJ010000066.1:0-9557 GCA_965650615.1 uncultured Fluviicola sp.
CAATGGAAGTTAACGTCGGATCCAATTTTGCGATAAATTGACTGCTGTTCGGGTAACTTTGTGAGTTGATTACCGGGAAATTACCACCAACAGATTGCCCAAGTACAAAAACCTCATCATTCCGGTTAATTTCTACGAAAAATGCCTGGTCGTATAAGTCTGCTCCAATGTAAGTGCTCTGTGTTAGCGTTTGCCCGTCAGGTGTCAGTTTTCCCACGAAACCATCTGCTTTTCCTCCCAGATAATTCGGATTTAATCCTCCGGTGGTGCCTGGAATATTCGAGCTGGAAGTTCCGCCCGCAAAAACCACATTGTAACTGGAGTCTATTTTTACGGAATAGCACGCGTCATTGTTGGTTCCGCCAAAATAACTTCCCCAAAGCATCGTACTCAGATCAGATGACAGTTTGAAAACCACACCATCCTGTTGTCCACCAAGAGCAGCCTGAAATGGATTGAGTGTTGGAAAATTTGCCGAACGGGTACAGGAGGCAACAATACAATTTCCCAGCGAATCGATCATGATCTCGCCCCGGAATTGATCTCCGTAATTTGTTGAAAGTGAATCGTAAGCGGATACTGCACTATAATTCCCTGAACTGACTTTATAATTGATCCCGTCATTCTGGTTTCCTCCTACATAGGTGGATGCCATCAGGTTATGGCCGTTTGCGCTGATCTTTGATACAAAGATATCTGTTCCCTGACTTCCGAAATTGGCTCCGTTGAACTGTACATTAATAGTGGAACCTCCGCCATGTGCATTTTGAAACGGGTTTTGTAATGGGAAATCAGTGGATGCAGTAATCCCGAAAACGTACAGATTGTTTAGCCGGTCACAGATCAAACTATGAACGGTTTCGGTACCTTGAGTAGTGTTTCCGCCTCCCAGGAATGCTGTCCAGATCATGGTTGTCCCATCCGGAGAATACTTGGAGATAAATACGTCGGTAGTATTTAAGCCATTATAGGTCAATGTGAAATTCGATGTTACATCAAAAGCAGCCGGATCAGGAGTCGGATAGGAGTTCCCGAAAATGGTCCCGCCTGAATAGGCAGATCCATCATAACCATAGGTTGCAGTCATTCCAAAATTATCAGTCGGAGAACCGGAATAGGTCGCAAATACTAAAATCGGGTCAATGATCAAAGTAGCGTTTTCATCGTGTTTTCCTAACTCGAACGAAACAACGTCTTTTTTCAAAATGAATTTACATGGAATAGCACTCAATTTACCGTTCAGCATCTGATAAGCGATCGGTTTTTTTTCCGTGATTTTACCCAGGTCAGTTGTTAAAACAAGGTTTCCACTTTTATCCAGTGCGATTTCTGAAAATCCTTTCATTTTCAGCTGAATCTGCTTGTAATCTGTTCCGGGTGCGCACCACAATTCGTATTTGAACGCTGTTTTGGAATCGATGACTTTTAAATCTACTCCGGGGTAGAAATCAACGAGTGTAGCTTCCTGGAAACTTTGAACATTGCTTGCCCATTTAAAACTGTCGTTGCCGATGAAATAATTATAATAGTAGGAAAGCGGTTTTTCTTTTTTCAGTTGTGTCACCTCATGGGAATTGAGAAATTCGACCCCGACCAAAGTTCCTTTGAAGTAATCACTGTTTTCATCTGTTACCCGGTGGGAATGTGCTTTTTTCAGAGCAGAATAATCCCGGATATCATAGATGAAACCATGTTGCTGGATCCAGATGTTATTTCCCTGTGATTTGGATTGAAATAGTACTTTTTCTGCCCATTGGCCCTTATTTTCAATCAAAGCATAATGCGTTGAATGCTGATGCTCTATTTCCTGAGCATAAAACTGTGTGTAAAATACAAGGGCACCAAAAAGTCCAATAATCAGCTTCATAGTTGAAAGATATGAAAATGTTTAAAAAGGTTGCATTTTTGAGTATAACTTTTGCCATTCAATTTGCTCTGGTTATATTTGATATAAATTCGAGCATATGACAACTCAATGGGTCTTCAACGAAGTTGCGACAATAACAGAGAAAAATATCCAGCATTTAAAATCGAAGTTTTCAAACTATTCAGAGAATCAATTGAACTGGAAGCCCAACCCTGCGACCTGGAGTTTAGCCGAAATTTTTGCTCATTTAAATGCTTATGCGAAATTTTATCATTCGACTTTAAACGATCGGATTGATAAAACCCGTTTCCGCGTCCCGCGCATTAATTATTCTTCATCTCCTCTGGGGAAATCTGCCTGGATGTCGATGAAACTGGGAAATGCCCGGAATGTGAAGCGAAAATTCAATGCTCCCGGTGAATACAATCCATCCGTAAACCCTTTGTTGGTGAATGGATCAGAGATTAAGACCTTATTGGACGGACAAAACGAATTTCTTGGAATAATTGAAAAATCGGTTGCAGTTTCTTTGAAAAAGGTTAAAGTTCCGATCTCGATTTCCAAACTGGTCCGTCTTCGGTTAGGAGATGCGTTGTTGTTTGTCGCTTATCACAACGACAGGCATATGGAACAAGCGTTAAAACTGACAAAAAATCCCCAATTTCCTAAGAAGTGAGTAGAATTCACGCATTTTGTAAAGCAAGTATTGCACCCGTTCGCGGAGATGCAAGTGACCGTTCTGAAATAGTTACCCAGCTTTTGTTTGGTGAGCTTGTTGAAATCATTGAAGTCCATAATCAATGGGTTAAAATCCGCTCATTCATGGATGGATATGAAGGTTGGATCGATTCCAAACAGATCCAGGATTTGAGGGAAAAGGAAATTTCACGCTGGCTGGATGGCCTGGTTGTGGAACATTCGGAATTCAGGATTGTTGAAGGGCCGGAGGGGAAACAAGTGTTACCAAAAGGTTTTTTTCGTCCCGGAGATGGGGAAGAAACCTTCAATATAGGGAAATCAACCTATCGTTTTTTGAATGAGGAAGAAACACAACCTGCCTCTCTGATCGAATTTGCCAAAAGTTATCTGAACGCTCCGTATTTGTGGGGAGGGAAAACCATGTTTGGAATTGACTGTTCCGGATTCATGCAGCAAATTCACCGCGTTTTCAATTATCAATTGCCGCGTAATTCTTCACAACAGGCAGAGTTGGGACAGGAAGTAGATTTCGAGGACCGGGAAGCAGGTGATCTGGCTTTTTTCATTTCCGATGCAGGGAATATCCATCATGTGGGCCTGCTGGTTAATAAAGACGAGATCATCCATGCGCATGGTTACGTCCGGATTGATGATTTTGGTTCCAAAGGAATTACCCGTAAAATTGACGAAGTACACTCGCATAAATTACATTCGATCAAAAGGCTCTAAAAGCAACGATAGTTTTTAGAATCAGATTATATTTGCGGGCAAAAGTTCAAAAGGTTTCAAAGGTTCAAAAAGTTCCAATTGAATCGTTTAAACATTTTGAACTCATTGAACTTGTTTAAACTAAAATAAAAATAAGCATGAAACGCGATCAGGAAGTATTTGACTTAATTGCTGCAGAAAGACAGCGTCAAGAACATGGAATTGAATTAATTGCGTCTGAAAACTTTGTCTCTGATGAGGTAATGGAAGCAATGGGTTCTGTATTGACTAATAAATATGCAGAAGGACTTCCGGGAAAACGCTATTATGGTGGTTGTGAAGTGGTTGATAAAGTAGAACAACTGGCGATCGATCGTTTGTGTAAATTATTCGGGGCAACATGGGCAAATGTGCAGCCACATTCAGGTGCACAGGCGAATGCTGCGGTTTTCCTTGCTTGTTTGCAACCGGGAGATAAAATTCTTGGTTTTGATTTGAGTCACGGAGGACACTTAACTCACGGTTCTCCGGTCAACTTTTCCGGGAAATTGTACAAGCCGTTTTTCTATGGTGTTAATGAGCAAACCGGGAAGGTGGATTACGACATGATGGAAGAGGTTGCGAAGCGCGAAAAACCAAAAATGATCGTTTGCGGTGCATCTGCTTATTCAAGAGATTGGGATTACGCTCGTATCCGTAAGATTGCTGACGAGGTCGGAGCATTGATCCTGGCAGATATTTCACATCCTGCAGGATTAATTGCCGCAGGATTATTGAACGATCCTTTGGATCACTGTCATATCGTAACAACGACAACCCACAAAACATTGCGTGGTCCGCGTGGAGGTGTGATCATGATGCGCAATAACTTCGACAATCCGTTCGGGTTAAAATGGAATAACGGAAACCTGAAATCAATGGGAGCCTTGTTGGATGCAGCTGTATTCCCAGGAATTCAAGGCGGACCGTTAGAGCACGTAATTGCTGCGAAAGCGGTGGCGTTCGGAGAAGCATTGTCTGATGGCTACAAAACATACATGACCCAGGTGAAGAAAAACGCGGCATTAATGGCGGAAGAATTTACCAAATTGGGATACAAGATCATTTCCGGAGGAACAGATAATCACAGCATGCTGATCGATTTGCGTTCGAAAGGAGTAACCGGGAAAGATGCTGAAAACAACCTGGTTTTGGCGGACATTACAGTAAACAAGAACATGGTACCTTTTGATACGGAGTCTCCGTTCATTACTTCCGGAATCCGTGTCGGAACATCTGCCATCACTTCCCGTGGAATTAAAGAAACAGAGATCGCAACGATCGTTAAATTAATCGACCGTGTATTGATGAACATCGGTGATGAAGAGACGATCAAATCCGTGCGTTCGGAAGTGAATGCGTTGATGAGCGCACGACCGTTGTTTATGTGGTAAGAAATAAAGAATTCCTCAATGATACAAAAGCGGTCTTTCAACGGATCGCTTTTTTGTTTTTTACCACATAGAGACATAGGTCACATAGTTTTGAAGTCTGTATAAACGATCAAGTATTTTCTATGTGTCTATCTTCCTATTCGGTTTTATTTTAAATGAAAAGGGAGAAACCCGCATGTGCAGATTACTCCCTTTATCAAAATAAACTGGAACCTAACTTTTATAATCTTTTACATTCTGCAAAGCGCATCCCAGGTTGTCCAGAAATGAGCATTGATTGCTCCCGGCATTGGATTGGTACTGTCTGCAACGATTCCTACCATGGAAGCACAGGTACTGTTGCAACCGATTTCGTTGGTGCTTCCCTGTTGAGGCGGGATTTGGCGCCATGTTCCTGTAGAACCGCTTAATAATTCCACCTTGATATCAAAAATTCCCGAAAGGTTGGGTGTTTGTAGTTGTTGTGTCGGATTTTCGCTTGAAATAGTTCCGCTCCAATCTCCCTGGGAGAAAGTAACTCTCCAGGTACCGATCATTTTCGAAGTGTCGTTGTTTGGGGATAAATATACCCAGAATTGTGCACCGTTACCCAATTGGATACTTGCAGGTGCATTTGCGTTAGCTGTCGCTGTTGTCATAGTGAATAGTATATAATGTGGCTCCTACTCTCAGGCTTTTCGGAAAACGCCCACCATTCGATGTTTCCTTTCTCGGGACCGGCCGTGTCCGTCTGAAAGGCAAATAGCGAATAGTGTTATACGAAAATAAGGTGTTTCCTGAAGCAAGTTGTTTTGTTTGTCATGAGACGGAAGATTGGTGTCATGAATCGTGGAAATCAGTGTATGGATCAGAATGGATAGGGTTGTGATCAAAAGTGGCCATACGGAATATGTTTTTTCGGGTTGTTCCGGATATATTGGCAGATGCGCTCATACGATTCTTTATCACGAATGATGTGATCGTAGTAATTCCGTTGCCATTCAAAAGAAAAATCCGATTTGCGAATTTCATAAGAACATCGTCCTTTGAACCATCGAATGATTCGTGATAAATTTTGGTTAAACATCGGATTGTTATTACCGGCGAAACCACCCGGTATTTGATTTGGTTTACGTTGGGGCGCGATTAATCGCGCCCCAACTACGTGTTCGTGGATGATGATAATCCCATGAATATGATTAGGCATCACAATAAATTCGCCCAATTCAACAAACGGAAATTGAACCGGAATT
Source organism: uncultured Fluviicola sp. (assembly GCA_965650615.1). Lineage (GTDB taxonomy): Bacteria > Bacteroidota > Bacteroidia > Flavobacteriales_D > Crocinitomicaceae > Fluviicola. Next base: position 5,940 of record CBFGPJ010000066.1, read on the forward strand.
TGTTTCCAAATACATTGTATGCTGATAGCAGCAGGTGTTTGTTTCAATATGCCTGATTCAATACTGCCAAAAAATGGATGCTTGTTTTTAGTGCAAATTGTAATAAAATAGGCTCCGGCTTTGCTGTAATCGTGTTTGTTTAATCTCATGCTTTGCCTTCCGTGCATCAATGGATCGTACATTTTTTTTGAACTTTCTTATATAAATTAGTGAAAAAGATCATTTGAAAAAATAGGTGAAGACAGATATTTCCTATTTTCATCCAAATAAAAACTATTCACATGTCTCAGCAAAAAATCCTTCATTTTTTAAACCAAATCGGAATTCCGGTGATCGAAACCAGACTTCCGGATGACTGCTTTTTACCTGGTTTGGCCATTGAGAAAAATACTATTCTGATGGATCCCGATCGTTTGAAATTTCCAGGGGATTTGCTGCATGAAGCCGGGCATATTGCAGTGACTGCTGAAGAATGGCGCCCGCTGATAGGAACAGATGAAATGGATCCGCTGTGGCCGAGCGACGGAGATGAATTGGCTGCGATCCTGTGGTCGTATGCTGCCTTGCGGCATTTGGATTTGGAACCGGAAGTGGTCTTTCACCCGGAAGGATACAAGAATCAATCGGCTTGGCTGATCGAACAATTCGGGAATAAGAATTACATTGGACTTCCCTTACTGGAATGGATGGGACTGTGTTCCGTTTCGGGAAATGAAGGAGTGGAACCTTTTCCAAATATGTTAAAATGGTTGAGATGAGTAAAGATCGCGTGACAAAATATTTAAAGTTTCCCATATTGTTTGATGAGCAACGCCTGGTTTCGGATCTTTCCCGTGCTATGGAGAGCCAGTGGATCCCGCATTTCAATACGGGCGGATATACCGGTAATTGGAAAGCCGTTTCGCTTTATGCAAGGAATGGAAACGAACAAAATATTTTTGCGCATGTGCAGGACCAGTCTTCCATTTCCGAGACACCATTAATGAAAGAATGCGCTTATTTCCGCGAAGTGCTGGATTTTTTTAAGTTCCCGATACTTTCTGTTCGTTTACTGAGATTGGAGGTCGGTGCTGAGATTAAGCCTCATACGGATTACGAATTGGGTTATGAAGACGGTCAATTCCGATTACACATTCCCATTGTAACCAACCCGGATATCGAATTTATTCTAGGTGGCGAAAGATTGACGATGCTTCCGGGAGAATGTTGGTATACCAATGTGAATTTTGTCCATTCTGTGGCGAACAGGGGGGCTGTTGACCGGGTGCATTTGGTTATTGATGGCATGCGGAATGCCTGGACGGATGAACTTTTTTTCTCTTTGGCTCCCGAATCAAGTTTTGAAGTTAAACGGGAAGAAAACCTGGATATGGAAACCATCAAACGGATGTTGGAAGAATTGAAAGCCAATCCGGGAATGGTTGATCATCCGCTGATTTCGGAACTGGAGAATCAATTGAAAAATCCCAAAATTCTATAAAAAAAGAGTTTGCTTTTGTAACTGAATTATGTTTGCTCCCTTTATGAGGAATAAACGGTAGCATGGCAGAAAATTCAATCGATACAAAACAAAAAAAAGAACCGGAAAACGATCAGATGTCTGATGTATTGTGGTGGTTCTCCACGGCAATAAAAGAACTGATCCAGGATTGTACGGTTGACCGGAATAGGTATAAGATATTGGGTTCGGCTATGTTGTTCACCTGGCTGTATGCAACCCTGGCATGGGGCTATTTCTGGAGTACCAATTCAGATTCACCGTTCTTATTTGTTTCATTGGGAATTTTTATGGGAGGCTTTGTGCTTTCCATCGACCGTGTGTTGGTTTCCTCCATCAATAAGAAAAGGACGAATATTGTTGCGATCGGGCTTCGGGTGATTATGGCATTGTGTATCGGTGCGTTTTTGGCCCAGCCGATCATCCTGTTCATTTTTAGCTCGGATGTGGATCGTGAGATCCCGATTTTGCTGGATAAAAAACTGGCAGAGAAAAAAATCGAAGTGGAGCAGGTTTACCAGTCGAGAAAAGATGAGTTGCTTGCAAATAAAAAGAAATTGGAAGAGGAACTGAAACAAAAAAGTGATCTTGCAATTGAAAAACAAAACGATTACCTGAAAGAAATTGATGGAACAGGTGGTTCCGGAAAATTCGGGATTGCCGGGATCGCTAAAGCAAAGCAAAATAGCTACCTTACTGTAAAAGAAGACCTCGAAAAGACCGAGAAAGCTTCTAAAACCGAATTGGAGAAGATCACCAAAGAATTGGATGAGATCAATACCAAAGTGACGAAAAGCGTGGCTGATTTCGAAAAGACCCTGGATGGAAAAGGTTTCCTGATTAAAAAAGAAGCACTTCAATCCTTATTTGATAAAGACAAAACGCATGGACTTCAAAATCAATATTACCTGTTGATGGTGATCCTGACCCTGTTCGAATTAATCCCGATCATCAGTAAACTCTTCATGGCTTATGGTGCTTACGATACGAAAGTAGCGTTGCGGGAAGACTTCGAAATGAAGACTTCCACGCTGGAATCCGAGAAGGAATTCCGTGAAAGAGAGCAAGAGTTGGTATAAGACTTCTCTAGTTTCCGCCCGTGTTCTCGATACACCCACCTTGTTACTTCGAGTTTTATCCGCTCATGCGGATAAAGTATCGAGAAAGACACGTGGGGCACTCGAACTGACTGGCGGAAACTCAACATGTTTTGGACGTTGAATTTACCTTATCTTTAAGGTACAAATATTCAAAACCAACTCATGAAACAACTCATTCTTTTAGCACTGCTTTTTATTGCCGGAACCGGCTTTTCACAAGTCCTGGATTCGGTGAAATATGCGATTAACGGACAATCGTTTACTGCCTTTTATGCGAAACCGGTAAAGATCACCAAAAAGACCAAAACCGTTCTGATCGTTCATGAATGGTGGGGACTGAATAATTATCCCAAAGAGCGAGCGCTCCAAATTGCTAAAGAGGGAAACATCGGTTTCTGCATTGACATGTACGGAACCGGAAAAGTGGTGACCAATCCAAAAGATGCACAGGTTTTAGCAATGCCGTTCTATAAAGATCCGGATTTTTCCTACAGAAGGTTCATGGCCGGATATAATCAGGCATTAAAGATCGAAGGTGTCGATTCAGCTAAAGTCATTGCAATCGGATATTGTTTTGGTGGTTCGGTTGTATTGAACGCAGCTAAAAAAGGTGCGCCGGTAGATGCAGTGGTTAGTTTTCATGGAAATTTAGCAGGAATTCCGGCTGATAAAAACAAATTAAAGGCCGCTGTTTTAGTTTGTAACGGTGCAGCAGACTCTTTTGTTCCTGACGAAGACATTAAAGAATTTAAAAGACAAATGACGGAAGCTGGGGCAGATATGACCTTCATTAATTACGCGGATGCAACACATGCTTTTACAAATCCGCATTCAACAGAAATGGGAAAGAAATTTTCAATGCCAATTTCCTATAACGAAGCAGCTGATAAGAAAAGCTGGATTGATTTCAGGAAGTTTATGAAGTCGAAGGTTAAATAGATAATAAGACATTAGACAAAAGACGGAAGACTTGAAATTGTAAAAAAAATCAAGTCTATAGTCTTAGGTCTCCTGTCTTAT
>CBFGPJ010000067.1:0-9533 GCA_965650615.1 uncultured Fluviicola sp.
TGTATTGTCAATTGCAAAATTTTGAATTGGATTTCGAAACGCTGATTCAGGCTTATCCGCTTGATCGTGTACGTGAGATCCATATTTCAGGCGGAAGTTGGGATATCTCCGGAATTCAACCTGAGAAAACCATCCGCAGGGATACACACGATGATACTGTTCCGGAAGCAGTATTTGACTTGTTGAAGCAAACCTTGCCTTTGTGCCGGAACCTGAAATTTGTGGTCCTGGAGCAGTTAGGCATTGCATTGCACACAGCTGAAAGCCAGCAACTTTTCCAAAAAGATTTCGATCGCATGCAGGAAATCGTGAACCATTTCAATGCAGGCAATACATTATTTCCGAATACTAATTTTCTGCCAAAAGAACCGATCCATTTGAATGTACCTGTTCCTGAGTCGATGGAATTATACCAACAGCAACTCGAATTGTCTTCCATACTGGAACGCGCTAAAGATCACAAGGAAGCACTTCGGTTATTGGATCATTCTTCCCTGGCCAATTCAACCTGGCAAACAGAAAACTGGTCACCTTATATGTTGGAAACGGCATTAAGGATAGCACAGAAATGGAAACAGGGTTGGTAAATCTCAAATATCAGGAAACCTTCAACGGTGTTTTCGATACCACCGATCACGATACCATTTGACCAGAAAAAATAAAATCATTAATCCGAAAAATACTAAACTTAAGTACTTGTGCAGATGGGATAAAATCAGAAACAGGATTCCTGAGATTCCGGTGAGGAAAGCAACGGGAATCAGGTAACGTGGATTGTTACTGATTCGTATAATAGCAAGACCTGTAAAGACTGGAATAAATGAAATGATGAAGGCTGTTTGCTCTGTCATGAGATAAAGTAAACAAAAAAGGAGACAACTTGCGTCATCTCCTTTCAGTAAATATTTAAAAGGTTTACTCCTTCACGAATTTGTCACGTTGAATCGTACCTTCTTTCGTAGTAATCTCAATGATATAAGCTCCCTGATCCAGTTTGCCAATCTCAAGAGTCATCACAGCGGATGCCCGTTCGCTTGCTTTCTGAGTAAGCACCAGGTTACCTTTCAGATCGTAAACAGATACGTTTAGAATCGTTTCTTCATCCATGGTTACGTTCAGCAGATCATTTGCCGGATTCGGAGACAAAGTCGTACCCGGATCATGCACTGCAAGGGCAGGAGCAATACTTTGACATATGATAGTTTCCATGAGTGGACGAGGAATCGGATTCGACGGATAAGGTGCCGGATACATTGGAAGCGGGTTGAAGTTTCCGGTCCCTACCCAAATAGGATTGGTCGTAACTGTGGAAACAGTTACCGCTTTTTCACACTTCGATGGTTTCAATAGGGAAGAAACATTTAAGTCAAAACCACCGTTTACCGTATTTTGGTTCACCAGGTAGGTACGGTTTACTGAAGTGTTATACGTGAGCATGTCCGGGGTATTGATGAAAACAGAATTTCCACTTTCTTCGTAATAACCTGGAGACAAATTTGAGTTGTTGCCTGACAGATACACCTTTCCTGCAAGGAAGGTCAAATTATCCTTCATAGTGATTTGGAACGGAGTAAGCTGTTGTGGTAATGCTCCGAACGGTGCACTTAAATATCCGCCGACAACGATCATATTGTCGCGGGATTGCTGCAAACGGAAACCGTTTTGATCTACACCGCCACCGATCGGGTATCCTGTCAGTTGATGACGTGTCCATGGTGTTAAGAATGCTCCTGTGAGCGGATCACAGATAGCAATCTGGAATTGGTGAATCACACTATTGTTTGCCAATAAATACACCACGTTCAACGGTGGATTGTACATCACCGAAGACCCTGCAAAACGGGAATTGGTGTTGTCGATAATATTGGAGAACGTCACGTTTCCTGCATAGTCGGTTCCCATAGTGATGAGGTTTTGCTCTCCTGATCCAGGAGCATTACACGATCCGGAAATAAAATAACCTGATCCAGGTACCTCCGTGATGTTTTCCAGCATGTCATAATCCCAGATACTGGCTGCAGGGAGATCCATTTCGATCGGGTTGTACAGGATGTTATTGAAGTTATTGATGTCCAAACCAAGTACAAAACCGAATTTCGGGATTGTTGCATAATTGGTAGACGTAATAGTTCCTGCAATTTCAGTCCCGACAACTGTTACCTGCGAGAACGGTTCCGAGCAAATTACCTGGTGTGGTACCATCGAGTTCCCGTTGAAGGTATATTCAAGGAAACTTTGCACCGGTGCGCCGGTCATGAAATCCACTTCTGCCACAATCATTTTATATGGCGTTCCACCGGTCGTAACAGCCGTCATTCCTGCAAGAATAATGGTGTTAGTGGCTTCCCTGATTGTAAAATCCATTAAATAAACCGCCTCGGGATAATCGACATAATAGGTGTTCATACCCGCGCCCATCGCGTTGGATACTTTAAAAGTAGGTGTTAACAAACCTGTTGCAGGATTGGTTTCCGTGTAACCGCTAATAACAAAGTCTTGAAAGGTTTCGACAGACAGGTTTTGATTGAACCAGCTTCCGTTCGTGGTTTCCAGGATTCGCTGGGTGTTCCCAAAATAAGGCGCAAGAAGAAGCGCAACTGTAAATAGTGTTGTTTTCATATAGATGTGAATAATAGTTAATGAGAGTAAGTTAAATCATTCTGTAACGCCAGTCAAATTGGAAAACGTTAAATGTGGTTTTCCTGTAGAATATAGCACAGAAGAAATGTTGTAAGTTAGATTAATCAGTTTTGTGTGATAAAAAGTTACAGTTTATAACTAAAAAAGGAGATAACTTGTATTACCTCCTTTTTGTTTTTAGTTCAGTTTTCCCCTGATTTGCAACTTATCCGGATTGCGGACGAATAGCAACTTGGTGATTTCCTGATCTTCCAGTTCTACATATTGCATTGAATCCAGTTGCTCTGTTGTAGTATTGAAAAGCAATGCTGCGGGGCGTCCGTTCACATACACAGCCCGATATTCGTATTGATTTTCCAATGCTTCAGGAAGTTGAGTAACTCCAATCAGGAACTTTAATACTTTTTCCAGTCCGAAAAGCGGTTTAAGTGCAGCAGCCCGTTTACCACCACCATCGCTGTACAATTCAATGTCCCTGCGCAATAAGATATCCAGTTCTGACCGGTCCTGTCCGTGTAATGCTGTCAGGAAAGCAATGGTAAGTGCCCGTTGTTTCTCGGGATCTGCCTGTAATGGTTTGCTTCTTCCCAATTTCTCATACGCCCGGTGAAGGAGTTGTCGGCAATTTTCGGGAGAAAGTCCCGTTATGTCGGCAATTGATTGGTATTCTTCCGAAAAGCTTTCACGTAAGATAAAAACTGCCCGCTCGTTGGGATTCAGCCGTTCAAGCAAAAACAGCATACCGTATTCCAATGTAGGAACGGGTTCGGGTTCCAGTGTAATATACGGTTCCGGAAGCCACATTCCTACATAATTTTCCCGGGTTTTCCGAAGTTCATTTAGTCTATTGATACTTTGGTTTACGGCTATACGAGCCAGGTATGCTTTTGGCTCACGGATTTCTCCGGCCGACATCCATTTTTCAAAAACGTCCTGTACAATGTCTTCCGCTTCCTCGACCATTCCCAGCATATTATAAGAAATGCTGAAGAGATAGGGGCGGAGTGCATATATTTCGGGTGTTAATTCCATACAATTAAAACTACTAAAAAAATGATAATAAGTTTTTTGTTAACCTTTTAGTTAATTGGTTCACAAATCATCTGGTCTGTAAACCATTTAGTTATCCCGATAACTATCGGGATGTTTCCTGTTAGACCGTAATGGGTGTTTGTAAACCTTTTAGTTAATTGGTTTCTTACTCGGCAACACAAAGGATCTTTGTAAACCTTTTAACTAACTCGTTTCTTTGCAATATCGCACAGCATATCCGAATGGATATTCAAGCCGATATTCCCGATATTGTAATAGAACTCGGAAGACACGATCCAAACAATCTCACAGATCTCACGCTCATCAAAATGTTTGGCCAGTTTTTCAAACTGCTCGCGGTCCATTTTTCGGTCACGGGCCAATATGGTCACATAATCCAACAGCGCCCGCTCTTTTTCTGAAAACAACAAACTGCTCTGATAATCCTGTAGCGCATCGAATTTCTTTTGGTTCATGGAAGACACGATGGTCATAGCACGTCCGATATCCATGCAAAATTCACAGACATTGATATGAGCCACCTGTTCGCGGATCAGCATAACAGTTTCAGCAGGTAGTTTCAGCTTTTTGTCCAGTTGGGCAATCTTCCCCGAAAAGCTTCCAAAAGCGACGGGCATTCTCACTGCAGAGACTTTCAAAGGTGTGATGACCTTGCCGAAACGTTTGCGGGTCATAAAATAAATTAGTTTCCAAAGAAGACTTGTTGGCTTCTCGATCGGTAATAAAAAAGGAGTATCCATAATCGTTTTTTATACCAAAGACCGGGGAGAGGTTGTTTTGTGACAAACAAGGAGAAATTTTTTAGAAACTAATTTTAGATTAATCTTTTTTTAGTTTGAGTTCTTCCATAAAAGAGAGCAATTGCTTTCTTCCTTCCGGTAAGCAATAATGCCAGTGATCGAGCTCATAGATCAGTTTTTCATTCGGTAGATAATCCGCTCCCAACCGACGTAAAGTATCTTTCCATGCACTATCGGAGGACTAAATGAAAATAAGCCCATGCTCTTCAAAAACAAGCAATTCGTCGGTTTCCGGTATTCTGATCATAAGGTCGTGATAACCGTTGTGAAAAAGAACATCTTCGTATTTGGTCATCAGGCGATGAAGTTCGGATTTGGAAACAAGGCCTGAATAGTCAACACCTTCTTCCGTTTCGTCAAAATCAATGACTCTGACATTAACGATTAAATTGGCTCGGTTTATAAATCCCGCAATCAGTGTTCGTATCCGGAATTTATCGCAAAGCCAGATAACAAACCTTTTGTGTAAGCCATTCGTTTGAACCAGGTAAAAAGGTGTTTTTGTAATATCTCGTGAAGTGGCTTTTATAGGGTAATCAGTCATTCAATATAGATTTTGACCACAAATGTAAACAAGGAAAAGCGAACCCATCTGCCGAGGCGGATAAATTCGCTTTCTGTTCTGACCTTAGCCCTACGGATTTTCTGTTTCGCGTACTTCCACACTTGCAATTTCTGCTGATAGTATCGGGCATTTTTCTGCAAAGCCGACAGCTTCATTCAGATCAGCTGCACGAATAATAATGTACCCTGCTACAGATTCTTTTTCAGACACGTAGGGGCCATTGGTTACCATTTTATTTGCACTAACTACTTTGGCAGATGAATAGGATAAATGATTTCCGCCGCTGACCAACCGGTTTTTAGACGAAATTTGCTCAATCCAGTCCATCCAGCTTACCATATATTCTTCCATTTCTTCTGCTGTTGGTTGTGCACCAGGCGTAGTGATATCCAACCGAAAAATTAAAACAAACGCTTTCATTGATCTTTTTTTATCCTGTAAAAATCGACCAATCCCCGGATTTATACTTTGACCTAAATCAAAAAAGTTACCTGGATTTAAGCCGGCTAAGCGTTTCTTCGCGTATATCGAGGTAGGATGCCAGGATTCTGTTGGAAAGCAACTGGTTTAATCCCGGATTTTCTTTCATAAACAGTTCGTAACGCTGCATAGCGTCTAAAGTCACAAATTGTTCAATGCGCCTGTTTTGGAAGGAATAAGCCATTTCCAGGATTCGTTGATAAAAGAGTTTCCAGTGATCCATTTCCCGGTTCAGCCGGTAAAAATCCGAATGACTGATGCTTAAAAAAGAAGTATCCGTTACAGCTTCCACGAATTCGGTGGAAGGAGTTTGTGAACAAAAGCTGGCAAGCGCAGTACCGATATGGTTGGAGGGCATAATATAGCGGGTTTTTTCGTGCCCGTTTGCGTCAATGAAGTAAATACGCAGACAACCTGATACAACAAAATAAAATGTTTTACAGATTTGTCCTTCATGTACCAGGATACTGGTCTTATTCGCTGAATTTTCTTTGAAACAGCTTGTGATCGATTGAATTTCCTGCTCGTCGAAATCAGCAAACATTTTCAGTAATACTTTCAGGTTTTCAAATGCAGACATGTCCGTTCGGAATAAATTTTCGCTCTCAAAATAGGCAATTAAAGCAACACCTTTCGATATTGCTTTCCATTCTTAATGCTTTCTTGAAGATGAACCTTGTGCCAGGTATTCCCTTGTTGTTGAAACGCGTTTTACGTAAACGGCAGCATTTTTTTGAATCACGAATTCGCTCATGCCCACATGTGTCGGGTTGCCCGGATTCCAGTCATACGTATAACCGAGTTGTGTCCAGGGATATTGATCATAAAGTTGACATGCATAATACCGGCTGATCCGGCTTTCATTGATCCAGTTGATGTAATCGGGTGATGTATTGGCCGGAAAACAAGTAGAGCAGGAGTTGTCGTTGATCTCATTATCCGGACATGGGCGGAAAAGGTCGGAAGGTTTTACCCAAAACTCCACGAAATATTTGTAATTCGCGCCAACAGGCGGTAATCCCAATAATTGCTTGAGACGTAGGTTCGTATCTGCCACATTTTGCCGGTGGAACCATTCTTTCAGTTGTGGCGATGTAGTCACCCAAATTTCATAATTACCGGTATTGTAGAGTGAATCTCCGCCGTTCGGGTAATAAGAAGCACTTTTCCAGGTTACAACGAGAATGTGTGGCTCACCATTAAAGGTTTTCCAGGTGAGATTCGGATTCTGGGGAGTGATTGCCACTAGGTTCGTATTTATTTTTGATGAATCTGGATAAACAGCTGTGCTCATGGCATCGCGGTAAAGTGTCCGGAGATCCTGAGCGTTTATGTTTGACATAAACAGGAAGCTTGCAAGCAACAGGAAGTTGGATAGTGGATTTTTTTTCATGTGAATAGTGTTTGTCGGAACTAAAGTAATCAAAAAAAGGAGACAACTTTTGTTATCCCCTTTAGTTAAATGCGATTTCGTATTGAAGTAAGATTGAATTCGCTCTGTTAATTTAGAAACCGAACTTACCATTACTATTTTTCCAGTTCTCTTTGACGGGAATTTCTTCGATCACATCCCAATGTTCAGCAATTTTACCCTTTTCAACGCGGAACAAATCATAGAAAGAAGTGTGTTTTCCACCGAATGTACCTTCACTTACCACCAAAACGAAGTTTCCTTCACCCAGTACCCGGTGAATGGTATCGTACTTCATTGTTACACCAATGGATGCCAGGTATTCCAATGCTTTTCCAAGACCTGACAGCTGATCAGCAATCTGAGGATTGTGCTGAATATAATTGTCTCCGTCAAAGTATCCTGCGAGTTTTTCCATTTTTCCGTTGATAAGAATATCGGTTACAAAGTTCCGGACCAATTCTTTGTTTGTTTCTGTTTGATCCAAATCTTTCACTTCGGTAGCCCCATCAATCATTGTACGGCCACTTGGGTTTGCTTGTTGAGGAGTTTCCTGGAGGTTATCCCAATGCTCTACAATTTGATCTCCTTCAAAACGGAAAATATCAAATCCGATCTTTGGTCCAAAAAAATTATACGCTGTTTGAGTGAACACAAAATTCCCGTCCTGAAACGCACGAACAGTATTCACTTTAGCAGAGTTTGCGGGCAATTGTGCGAGCAAGGCTCCAAAACCGGCGAGCCCGTCGGCAGCACCTAAATTGTGTTGGATGTATTTATTAGGGTTGATGTATCCAACCGGTTCGGATGCTCCGGTTTCAATACTCTTCAATAGATCAATTACTTTTTGTTTGTTTGAAATTTCCATTTTCTTTTTACTTTTCGTGTTTGACTTTGAGTTGTTTTGTGCCTGGGCTACAGTGGATAACCCAACTCCGAAAATTATCACTGCATACATTGTTATCTTATTCATATCATCTTGAGTTTGATGATACAAAATTGGTGCTATTCAGCAGTGTAAAAAAGGTAAAAACGGGGTTTAAGATGATACTTTTAGGTTGTTCGGAATTGTTCTCTGAATTCACTGGGTGTGGATTCACTATGTTTACGGAAATACTTTATAAAGTTGGTGGGTTCTTCAAATCCCAGATCGAAACTAATCTCTTTTACGCTTTCATTAGTATATACCAGGAGTCTTTTGGCCTCAAGCATCACCCGTTCATCGATCAGTTCTTTGGGAGATTTCCCCAATACTTTACTGGTAGCCAAGTTTAGGCGTTTAACATTTAGAATGAGCTCATTGGCATAGTAACTTACTTGTTTCACGTGACGGAACTTTTTCTCAAGCAGATCTTTGAATAGCATCACATATTCAAGATTTACATCTTTACTCACTTCTGTGAAATCTTGCTCCTGTCGGATCCGTTCCGAAAGAAGCAAAAGATTGTGTAGCAGATTCCTTAAAATATCTGATTGGAAAATATCGTTCCCATGAGCTGTTTCATCTGATATGAGTGCAAATAGTTTTTTAAAAACCTGTGGTTCTTTTACCTTGATTTTGGATATGGGAAACAAAGTGTTGAACAACATACTGTTCCGTAAATAGTGAGTGTCTTGTTCTGATTTGCAAAAAAAGTTATCTGTAAACATAATTGCCTTGCCGTCAAAATTTTCTGCATTACTAAAATGGTGAACAATGTCTTTATTGAGAAAAAGGATCGTATCGGGTTCGATACTGATTTGCTTGAAATCGACCAAATGAGAAGTTATTCCCTTCTGAAACCACAGTACATGATAGAAATTGGTACGATGCGGATTTGTCATGAGTTCTTTATGCTTTTTATAAAGATCAAGGAGTCCCACAAGCTCAAATTCTATCGAAAGCCCGGGTTTGAATTCGTATTTTTTGATCTCCGAAGTCATGAAAAAAGGACAAGGCATATGGATAAAGCCAGAATCAGTTGTTTGACCATTTTATACTGATCTATTAAAAGCACCTTGAATTGCATGTTTAAAGATAATTAAAAGAAGCCGGGTTTTATCAACTTCATTCAATACCTGAATCCAAAAACGAGGATGTCATCTGTCTGGCCGTTTTCCTGTTTCCAGGCGTCCAGGTGATTTTCCAATAATTGCTCGTGTTCATTTAAATGATGTTTCTGAATACTGAGCAAAATGTCCTTGAAACGTTTGGTCATCATCTTTTTGTCATTTTCTCCCCCGAATGTATCGGCATATCCGTCTGAGAACAAATAGCAGGTATCACCTTTTTCCAATTGGGTTTCATGTAATTCGAATTGCTCATCCTCATTGGTAAAACCCCCGATAGCAGTGCGGGTGCCCTTGTATTCTTCTATATCACCGGCGCCGTTTCGAATGATCCATAATGGCCGGTTTGCTCCGGCAAATTGAATGCTCCCGGTTGATGTGTTCAATGCACAAAGCGCAATATCCAATCCGTCACGAAGTGATTTGTCATCTTTTGTTTGTTGAAAAGCCAATTTGACGCTTTTATTCAGGATATTCAGTACTTCGGCCGGATTGGTGCTTTTTAGAAAGGCGTCATCCAATTTTTCCATGGCGA
>CBFGPJ010000068.1:0-9502 GCA_965650615.1 uncultured Fluviicola sp.
CTTAAGCGTGTTGGTAATTGCCTTTTGCCCAACAACCGTATCAAAGGTCTGGGGCCTGTATTTTCTGGCAGAAACAACGAAATCCGACATGAACACAAAATTAGCTAAACTTTCGTAAAGTTTGAATGCTGTTAATAACTAAAACAATCGAAAATTTCAAAGTGAAAACAAATAGTTAAAATTCGCAATTCGCTCCGTCAGCTGACGGACGCAATTCGCAATTCGCAATTTTCCCTTTTAACCTTTCTACCTTTGAACTATTGGCTCACCTGGTTTTCCAATATCCCCAAATCCCGGATCCGTTTTTCAAGAATGTTCGAATACTCCAGTGCTTCATCTTTGCCATCTTCTACATACGATTTTTGTATCCAGGCTTTCGCATTTTGCAAGTCGTTCAATACTTCATAAGCCAAAGCTACATTGTAGGCAGCACGTGCTCTTAGCTTCGATTTCGGATTGGACTCGTATTCGTCTTTCCAGGTATTCAATGCCCCTTCCCAGTCTCTTGTCAGCGCCTGTCTGGCCCCGATCTTCATCCGTCCTTTTTTCCCGATATACATCATGCGTTGTTCCCAGAAATAAAGTGGTACCAAATCATGGGCAAACGATTCACCTGTAATATAACTGACATGTGTCAATGCTTCGTTCCGTTTGATCAGTCGAGCAATTGCCTCTGCCGGATTGGTTGAACGCTGGATCCAGGTTTTATCTCTTTTGTACATGTCCTGGTAAATGATCGTTTTTGTTGCCGGATAGTACAATATGAAACCGGCCCTTGCGGTGGCTTTTCCGGTTATTTCAATTTCTGCACCGTTCCCGTTCAATACATTTTGTACCGTGTTAACAGCTGTTGCAGCAGGATTGATTACACTGAAGTCTGTATCGAAGAATTCGAGGCTAAGGACCGCATCCGTTTCGTACTTTTTACAAATACTGTCTACCTGTTCCCAATTCATCGGTGATCCGAAATCAACACTTGTAGGTTTGGATGCCAGCATCGAACTGTCGCATTGTTTGATTTGGAAACGGTTACTTGTTCGAAGTAACTGATCGATTCCACGGATACATTCATTGGATAGTTCTTTATCCTGTTTTGGAGTTTCCAGGGTTAAAGTTCCTTCAATCAATCCGACTTTTCCCGGAATGGAATGGTTTAGTAATGCCAATGATTTTACCCGGTGATCTACGGAAATGGTTGCGGGTCTTTGTACTTCGATCTTCATTCCCTGTGTTGTCCTGCAGGAGCTTAAAACCAATAGACTAATGGTGCTGAGTGCGAGTAGTTGTTTCATATGCTTTTAGTTCGGTACAAATATATCTGATTCTATGAACCAAATAGTATGTGCGTTTAAAGTTCAGATCCGATTACATAAAAACCGTGCCGAAAATACTTGCAAAGTATCAGTCATGAACTCATTTTGAATTTTACATTTTGAATTCAGATTACTCTTCTATCTTTGTGTAAAATTCAGTACATGAAAGTTTATAACAACATATTAGAGACTATCGGGAATACGCCTTTGGTCAGATTAAACAAACTTACCAAAAGCTGCAAAGCAACTGTTTTAGCTAAAGTTGAAACGACTAATCCCGGGAACTCTGTAAAAGACCGTATGGCGGTTAAAATGATCGAAGATGCAGAGAAAAACGGATTGTTGAAACCAGGTGGAACAATCATTGAAGGAACTTCCGGAAATACAGGAATGGGACTTGCGTTAGCCGCGATCGTAAAAGGGTATAAACTGATTTGTGTATTGAACGATAAGCAGTCGAAAGAGAAAATGGATATTTTGCGTGCGGTAGGAGCAGAAGTAGTGGTTTGCCCGACTGCTGTTGAACCGTCCGATCCCCGTTCGTATTATTCTGTTTCAAAAAGATTGGCGAAAGAAATCCCGAATTCCTGGTATGTAAACCAGTATGATAACTTATCCAACAGAGTAGCTCATTATGAGCAAACCGGTCCTGAGATCTGGGAACAGACAGATGGAAAAGTAACACACTTTGTAGTTGGAGTAGGAACGGGAGGAACGATTTCCGGAGTAGGAAAGTACCTGAAAGAGAAAAACCCGAACATCAAAATCTGGGGAATTGATACGTATGGTTCTGTTTTCAAGAAATACAAGGAAACAGGAATTTTTGATGAGAATGAGATTTATCCTTACATCACGGAAGGGATCGGTGAAGATATTCTTCCTGCAAACGTGGATTTTGATGTAATTGATTTGTTCGAGAAAGTAACTGATAAAGACGCGGCTGTTTATACACGTCGTTTGGCTCGTGAAGAAGGGATTTTTGTAGGAAACTCCGCTGGAGCAGCAATCGGTGGTTTATTGCAGTTGCAGGACCAGTTGACTGAAAATGATATCGTGGTGGTATTATTCCACGACCATGGAAGCCGTTATGTAGGAAAGATTTTTAATGATGATTGGATGCGTGAACGCGGATTCCTGGAAGAAGAATTCAAAACAGCGGAAGATGTGATCGCACGTCATGCGGATTTACCGTTGGTAACGTTGTATTCGGAAGAATTGGTTTCACACGCAATCATGAAAATGCGGAAGTACAACATTTCCCAGATTCCTGTTTTAAGAGACGGTGAATTGGTAGGTTCTTTGAATGATTCCCAGGTTTACCAGCTATTGGTCGACAATCCGGCATTGAGAGATACCCCGATTTCTAAGATCATGCAGAAACCTTTCCCGGTTGTTTTGGGAACTGCAAAACTGGAAGATGTGGCAAAACTGATCAATGAGCAAACTCCGGCGGTGATCGTGGAGAGAGCAAACGGAGATAAAAAAATTCTGACTCGTCAGGATGTGATTGCTTCTTTAGCGTAATTGTAGGCTTCCCCCTTTGGAGGGGGAGTGAGGGGGAGGATAAACCAAATTGTCCGAATGCCGACTCTAATTTAAGCAGTTCACAAAAGAATACGCATGAGTAAAAAGGAATATACAGATCAAATGCAGCGAACGGTGGAAATCAATTCCACCGTTTCGCGTATTGTTTCGTTGGTTCCGTCTCAAACCGAGTTACTGGTTGATTTGGGGTTACGTGAGAAATTGGTCGGGATTACGAAGTTCTGTGTACATCCGGCCAGATTGAAAAAAGAAGTCCAATTGATTGGCGGGACTAAGCATGTTAAAATCGATTTGCTTCGTTCTCTGGCTCCGGACCTGGTGATCGGGAACAAGGAAGAAAACAGTCGGACTGATATTGAAGCACTGGAAACCATTTTTCCGACCTGGATGAGTGACATTTTCACCCTGGATGATGCGCTTGAAATGATCCGGAAAGTAGGAGAGATCACCGGAACGACAGAAAGAGCTGAAGAGATTGTTTTAGAAATCAAAACGAACTTTTCACAATTGGAAGGACTGAAGAATCCGGGTAAAAGCGTGTTATACCTCATTTGGAAAAATCCATACATTGCAGTCGGACCGAATACTTTCATTGATGCCATGCTGACGACTTTAGGCTTTCAAAATGTGATGCAGGAAGAGCGTTATCCGGAAGTGAAATTGGAAGCATTGAATCCGGAACTGATTTTCCTGAGTTCGGAACCTTATCCTTTCAAGGAGAAACACATCGAAGAATTGCAAAATCAATTCCCTGCGAGCCGGATCGTGTTGGTCGACGGAGAATATTTCTCCTGGTACGGTTCACGATTGATCGGTGCACCGGCCTATTTCAAAGAATTGTTAAATCAGATCGGAGCCTGAAAGGATTAAACGGGAAGTATTAAATTTATACTGACATATCTATTTTACTTACCATGAAAAGATCATTCTTCACCTTTGTTTTATTTGCATTCGTTTATTTGGTCTCGGTCTCATTTAAAGCACCGAGCTACCATACATTGACAGTTAAAGTAACCAATATCCGCAACAATTCCGGCCAGCTTCAAATCCAGATTTACCGGAACTCAGAGAATTATCAAAAACAACTTCCGTGGAAAGTGAAGCGCTTTGATAAGGATGCGGTGAAAAACAATTCGTTGACTTGTACCTTTACAGGAATTGAAGAAGGAGAATACGGTGTTGCGCTTTTGGACGATGAAAATGCAAACAGGGAAATGGATTATACGATGTTCGTTCCGGACGAGGGATTCGGCTTTTCCGATTACTATCATACTGCCTGGAGCAAACCGAAATATGATAATTTCAAATTCCAGTTTAAGGACGACAAAACCGTGATGGTAAAAATACGCTACGTTTGATTACTGTTCGAAAAACGGCATTCCGAAGACCATTTTGGTCATTTCATGAAGCGGATGCTTGTCTTTCTTGAAATTGATCTGTCCATTTATCGCGTAAGTTGTTCCGCTTTTAGGTTTGATTTCGATATGGATGGACCTGGAACTGTTCAGGAAGTCATTAAACGCTTTAACCGGTCCCATGTTTTCAATGAATGCAGTAACAAAAGTACTTCCGTAGATCTTGGTCGATTTTTCCAAATGTCCTTTGATGAAAAATACATCATCACCGGAATAGGGAATTACCACATCAGGATCAACTCCTATGAAGTAGCAATTTGCAGCAAGTTGTTTTAAGTGAAAAACGGTATTTCCAAAGTTCAAGGTCAGGTTTGGTTTACGAACCGACTCAGGAAATGCTTTCCACAAGTCTTCTACCTTACATTCGCGTTTGGTTTGAATGATCAGGTTCATGACCGGGGTCGGTAAAAATCCAATAATGCTCGGAAGACTGTCTTTCGGATCTTCCAGGTAAGTTCCTTTGAAATCTACAGCATATGCTTCAATATCTTTGAAATGCGGAAGTCCGTCAGGTAAGAAACTCAATAAAGTATCCGGTAAAGCTTCGGGAATGAATCGTGAATAGATATAAACCCCTTCGGATTTCAACCCGAACTTCAAATTAGGATGAAGTTTTTTCGCATAACGAATAGTTCCTTCCAGGTTAATGGATTCATCCCGGTGCTGGATGGATAATTTCATGGAGGAAAAACCGGTTTTTGCCGGAAGTTTTTTTACATCCAATGCAATGAATTCATTCTTTTCAGGAGCCGCTTTTTTGAGTTCCTGGAAAGGTTCGTCAAGTATTTTTAGAAGCATCTGATCCAAATCACGTTTGCTTAATTTTTTTCCTTTGATTTGCTGCATAAACAAGCCGCAATTCCCTTTGGCGCTTCCGGTTTGGTTGGATTTGCAATAGGCGGGAATGTGGTCGCTGAAAGCTTCCGATTCTTTTGTCTGAACGGCAATCAGGATAAAGCCTCTGTTGTTTCGTTCCAGACCATAGATTACAATATCTTCCTGCGGATCAATACGAAGTGATTTTTTTTTGGAATCCCCATTAAAGTTCTTATCAATCAGTTCGCGTACCTTTAGAATAAAGGCATCATCTTTATCTGCAAATAAGGTATTGTAAACTTCTTTCTTAACGAATGATTCCGCATCCAGGCGCAAAACCCATTGAGCATCATCCGGGATCGGGACCAACGGATTATTTTGGTTGGTTGAAAGAAAGTTCAGGCAAATAAAAATCAATAAACTCGAGGCTGTAAGCAGCACTACAAGGAAAGCGGCATAAAAGCGTTTTTTTATTTGCATGGCATAAAGGTAATTTTTTATTGAAATTGTAACTTTGTTTCATGGGAAAATTCTTTTTCTGGATACTTAAGTTATTCGGTTGGAAAATAGATAATCATAGTCCTGCAGGTGTAGATAAGGCGGTCGTAGTGGTAGGCCCGCATACTTCCAATTGGGATTTCGTAATCGGTAAAATGGCTTTTGCACACTATAAAGTGAACGCAAAGTTCCTGATCAAAAAGGACCTGTTCTTCTTCCCGTTGGGGCCTATTTTAAAAGCCATGGGTGGAATTCCGGTCGACCGCAAAAAAAACAATAACATTACGGAACAGGCGGTGAACATCTTTAAGAACAATGAAAAGTGTTTTTTGGTCTTTACTCCTGAAGGAACAAGAGGATATCAGCCGCATTGGAAGAAAGGTTTTTACTACATTGCCCAGAATGCGGGAGTACCGATCTACATAGCCTATATAGACTACAAGCGTAAAATCGGTGGTTTTCATTCGCTGTTCATTCCAACAGGAAATGTAGATGCGGATATTAAATACATTAAGAATATATTAGCGGATTTCACAGGTAAAGTTCCCGAGAATGGAATTCGAAGGGAAGAGCCAGCGAAGCTGGCGAAGACGAGTAATGACTAGCGTTAGCGCGGAAATTACGAGGACAAAGAGCGAAGCTGGCGAAGACGAGTAATGACTAGCGTCAGCGCGGAAATTACGAGGAAAAGATCGAATCAATAAAGTAGTAAACTAAAGCATGTCAGAGTTTTTAAGAACAGTAAATGTAACACGCTACATTGCTCCTTTACGGGAAGGTGGTTCGCTTCCTGCATTGGTGGATGCGGATGACGACTTCAAGTATGTGCTGAAGTTCAGAGGGGCAGGTCATGGAGTCAAGGCATTGATCTCGGAATTTTTGGGTGGAGAAATAGCCCGCATACTGGGATTTAAAGTTCCGGAACTGGTTTTCGTGAACCTGGACGAAGATTTTGGTCGCTCGGAAGCGGATGAGGAAATCCAGGATTTGTTACGTGCGAGTCACGGCTTGAATCTGGGTCTGCATTTTCTGTCCGGTGCAATTACTTTCGATCCGGTGGTAACCAAAGTAGATGAAGAAACGGCTTCACGTATTGTTTGGCTGGATGCCTTTATTATCAATATCGACCGCACATTCCGGAATACCAATATGTTAATCTGGAAGAAGGAATTGTGGCTGATCGACCACGGCGCGTCATTTTATTTCCATCATACCTGGGAAAACTGGGAGAAAACGGCACAGAGCAATTTCTTGTATGTGAAAGATCATGTATTACTTCCGCAAGCCACTAAAATGAATGAGGCAGATGCATTTGCACATTCCAGGCTGACTGAAGAAAAGCTGCATGCCCTGGTAGATGCACTTCCGGAACCCTGGCTGATCTGGGAAGACCTGGAAGCAACACCCGATGAAATTAGAGCGGTATACAAACGATTCCTAAGTATCCGGCTGAATCATTCGATCAATTTTGTAAACGAAGCTAAAAATGCCCGAAATGTTCTTATATGAATACGCTGTAATTCGCCTGGTGCCTCAGGTTGAACGCGAAGAATTCATCAACGTGGGAATTATTCTGTTTTCAAAAAAGCAAAAATTCATTCGAACTAAGATCGTGCTTCCCGAAGAACGTTTGAAGCTCTTTCAATGCGAAATGGATCTGGAGCAGATCAAAGCCAACCTGAATGCTTTTGAATTGATCAGTGCCGGGTCAAAGGTGGGCGGGCCGATTGCATGTGAAGAATTACCCGAACGCTTTCGCTGGCTGACTGCAGTAAGAAGCTCCGTTATTCAGACCTCACGCCCGCATCCGGGAAAGGCAAATGATTTGGAGCAGGAGGTGAATAGATTATTTGATGAATATGTTTTATAAAAATATGTAGGGGCGCGATTAATCACGCCCCTACATATTTTAATTCGTTCAATTATTTCTTGAAAGAATCGGTTTTCTTATCATATCCATACGGGCAATGCCTGCAACCGCTTTTGCAACAGTAACCACGCTTTAAATGGTATTTTTCTGTAAAAACAATATAACCTTCCGGGGTATAATAAAAGTCATCCGGTTCTAAACCATTATTTTTGGGAAGTGGACGAAAATCATCATTCATAGTACAAAATTACGCATTTCATGGAGCTCTTCGATACTTCCAGATCCATTTTACAGGAAATCAAATTAGATTCTGAGCAATTCAGATCTGTCCGTTTGTTGGTAAAAAGGGACGACCTGATCCATCCGGAAGTGTCCGGAAATAAGTGGCGAAAGTTGAAATACAACCTGGAATTGGCTAATTATCAGAAAAAGGATGGGATTTTGACTTTCGGCGGAGCTTATTCAAATCATCTGCTTGCCGTTGCTTCGGTTTGTCAGTCGGCAGGATTAAAATCAGTTGGAGTTGTGCGGGGAGAAGAACTGACTGCTGAGAGCAATGTGAACCTGAAACGCTGCTCGGAACTGGGGATGGAGTTGCTTTTCATTTCCCGTGAATCATACGATGAACGTAATGAGAAAAGCTGCCAGGAAGGATGGAAGGAGGCATATCCTCATTTTTTACTGGTACCGGAAGGTGGTTCCAATTATTACGGAATGGTGGGATGCCAGGAAATCTGGAAAGAACTTCCCGCAGGGATTGATCATGTATTTGTTGCCCAGGGAACCACTACTACGAGTTGCGGTTTGTTACTTGGTTCCGATGAAAATATGAAGATCCATGTTGTTCCTGTTTTGAAAGGATTTGATTCACAGGCTGAAATGCGCAAACAGTTATTTCCGTTCCTGATCGATCAGGAAACGATTGATGAGTATATGAAAAGGGTAGAAGTGCATCCGGAAGCCCATTTCGGAGGGTATGGGAAATGGACACCCGAACTCGTTGATTTCATTTCGAAATGCAAAAAGGAATACGATCTCCCATTGGATAAAATCTATACCGGGAAAGCGTTTTATGCATTGATGGAATGGCTTCGGCAACAAGATTTTGAAAAACCGCAAACAGTTGTTTTCCTGCATACCGGCGGACTTTCCAACGGACGGGTTTAGTTTTTCCTCCCCCTTGGTCCCCCTCCAAAGGGGGAAATCGAAGATTCACCTTTAAAGATCGATTCGTTCTTCGAAATTTTAAAATTCGTGTAACTAATTTTCTTTTTTTAAGAGGATTAAAAACTCCCCCTTTGGAGGGGGACCAAGGGGGAGGAACCGAGTTATTTCAATTGTTTTCCCCAATCCTCTGTTTTTTGCAGCCACTTTTCCCGCATTTCAGGTTTCGAACCTCGTATAATTCCGATATAGCTCACTTTTACAGGGCTGATACCGCAGAATTTTAGAACAGATCGTTTCAATTGATTCACACTCGGTCTGCGGAATACCAATCTGTAGAACCATCCTGGCTGGTCCAAAGTCGTAATGATATGAGCAGTTTTACCCTTTAAGAGTTTGTCCCAAAAGTTTGAATTCTCGCGGTATTGAAAAGCAAATCCTGGAAGGAACAAGCGATCGATAAATCCTTTTGTGATTGCCGGAAGGCCTCCCCACCAAACCGGATGGATCCAAACCAAATGATCGGCCCATTGAATTTTCTCCCAGGATTCCAGCAGGTCGGGTTCTAATTCCATACGCTTTTGGTAACCGAATTGAAGGTTCGGATTGAAATCCAGGTTTGCGATTATGATTTCTTTGACTTCAGCACCACTGCTTAAAACACCTTTTTTATAAGCTGCCGCAATTCCGAAATTAAATGAGTCTTTATTCGGATGTCCGTTGATGATCAAAATTTTCTTGCCCATGATTGTTTTTTTGAGCAAAGCTAGGTTTAGGCCTTCCTTTAAAAAAGGACATTTGTCACAAAAGAACCATTTTTCGAATACGACTTAAATGACGCTGTGTAATTCCGAGGTAAGAAGCCAGGTGCTGCACAGAAA
>CBFGPJ010000069.1:0-9487 GCA_965650615.1 uncultured Fluviicola sp.
ATGAAACAAATAATCAAACTCGGTTTTTTACTATTCATCGTCACCCTGGCATTTGGCTGTCAAAAGAAAAATGTTAGATTGAACGAAGGATTCACGCTGGATTTCGGTGAAACAGCTACCGTGAAATCAGACGGTGAGAAAATAACAGTGAAGTTTATCAAACTGGAGGAAGAATCCAGATGTAAGCCGGGTCTTCAATGTGTGTGGCCCGGACAAGTTGCTGTGCGGATCCAGTTGGATGGGGATTCAGAATCCGTAATCGGTTTCCATGATGATTATCCTTCAGCTATCACATACAAAGGCCGGACAGTCACATTACTGGAAGTAAACTATAATAAATCGGCAAATTTCGGGGAGGAAAATCATTGTTCCCTGCTAATGGAAGTTGAGTAGGGGTGTAATTAATGCCCCTGCTTGTTTTATTAGAACTCAATCCACGTCACTGTCCAGGATTTCCGTAACTCTTCCAACCAATTTGTCTACCGTCATGATCTTGATCCCATGCGGATGTGAGGGCGCGCTTGTCAAAATCGATTTCACAATTCCCTCCGTCAATTCTCCGCTTGCCTGGTGTTTCTTCTGAACAAACAACACCAGCATTCCCGGCTTGATATCTTTTCGTACTGGTTTCATGGTTCAAAGTTACAGAGAATCTAAGCAATCTGAAACGCAATCCGGTGCATTTATCAGTCAATCTATTCGATAAATTGATTCAATCTCAACTCCAATCTGTTGAATCTGAAACAGAGTCCAGGCATTCTCAATTAATGTGTGCCTTGTGCGCTTTGTGGTTGTTGTAAAAGAAAACCGTATGTAATGGCGGATTATTTATAGAGTAGTATATTTGATGCAATGATTACACAAATCCTCAACAACGGAATTACTACTGAAAACCCGGATGCACTCAATCGCAAGATCCGGATCGGTAACCTGATTGCTTTGTTGACAGCTGTAACCATGTTCTGTTATACTCCGATTTACTTTTACTACAATCAACCGGCAGGAATTTTCAACAACAGCTTCTTCTTTGTTGCCAGTTTGATCACCTTTTTCCTGATCCGAAGGAAAAAATACAGCCAGGCCTTCTTTTTTCATATTTGTTGTGGCTTCCTGTACTTTATTGAAGGAACGCTGACTTACGGACTGCAGACCAACCTGCATTTCTATTTATTGGTAATGTGCATGATCAGTGCTGTGATGTTTGATCACCGGAAAACTATCCAGGGATTTATTGCGTTTGCCATTCTTTCCTTTTTCGGGCTGATTACCTGGCTTCATTTCCACAAGCCATTCATTACGGTTTTGGAGCAATCGGAAACCGTGCAGAACATTATTGGGAATGTGAACCTGTTACTCCTGTTCGTCATTGCTTCGCTGATCATTTTGTTCTTTAAGGAGGAAATGCTGAAATCCCAAAAGCGGATTACCGAACAGAAAAACCTCATCGAAGAGAAGAACAAGGACATTCTGGACAGCATTCAATATGCGCAACGCATTCAATTGGCTTTGTTACCAAGCAGAAACAATATCCAATTGCTCTTTCCTGGTTCATTCCTGTACTTTCAGCCAAAAGACATTGTGAGCGGTGATTTTTACTGGATCTTTCAGAATGAAAATTACCGCTTTGCGGCCGTTGGAGATTGCACCGGACACGGGGTTCCCGGAGCTTTGATGAGCGTTTTGGGAATTAACCTGCTCCATGAAATTGTGGAGAACAAAGGGATTCTACGACCTGCTGAAATTCTCAATGAGCTGCGTTCGGGTATTATTGCTGCTTTTGATAAAGAAGGGAAAAGCAGTGAGTACAAAGACGGCATGGATATTTCCATCCTGCGGATTGACCGGAAAGCAAATCGGTATGTTTTTGCCGCAGCAAATAATTCCGTTTACCATATTTCCGGACAGGAATTGGAAGAGCACGATGCAAACCGGCAGCCCGTTGGCTACTCACATAACCTGAAACCGTTCACCGAACAGGAATCAGCTTATCAGCAAGGTGATTTACTGGTGCTTTTCACAGATGGCTTCGCGGATCAATTCGGCGGACCGAAGAACAAAAAATTCCGTTACAAACCATTCAAAGAATTGCTTTTGAAAACCCGACAGGAGGATCCGGAAGGGGTTCTTTCTTCCAGCTTTAAATCCTGGAAAGGAGAATTGGAACAGGTGGATGATGTGTGTGTATTGGGTATCCGGCTTTAATCAAATGCTTTCCTGTTTATGAAAAAGCACAGAAGATGAAGTAGGTACGCGATTAATCGCGTACCTACTTGAAAACCGTATCGCGGAAATAAATGGTATTGTTCCTTATCTCAAAACGGAGTTCATAGTTTCGTGATCTGATCTCTTCCTCAATTTCCGGATCGATTTCTTTTTCGTGGACATATACCAGAATACTTTCCGGGGTTTTGGACTCAATCCTGTAGTCACTTTGGATCGAAGTGTGTTCTTCATTGGCATCACTCCAGGTGACTACCGAAAAGTCGGTACTTTTTTTAACCCCTTTCCCATTCGAATGAAAAACCAGTGGCGAATCAGTGCAGATTCCCTTACCATTGTTTTTTTGCGAAATAAACAGGTAGTCTCCGGATCGGATCAGCAATTTATCCAGCTCATAAGCACATCGTTCATTTTGGGCCGGAATCGTTCCATGATTTAAAACGCGATATCCTTTCTCTTTCGTTTCAGCTAAACGGAAAAAGGGATAATGGCTCTCCGTTGCATTTTCCAAATAGCAGCTTGCTATCCAGATATCCGGGCCTACTCTGATGAAAGAAGCCAATGTGTCCTTATCATCATAACCCGACAAATCGTATTGGTCCAATAATTTGAGCGAAAAATCACGCTCCAGTCTTTGCAATTCTTCGGCATTCAAATAACCTTCCTGTTCCTTGAGTTTTTCAAAGAGTTTTCCGTCGTTGATCTTCTTTTGCCGCTTGGGGCTGTTGCAGGAAAAAATCAATGCGAGAACCAATAATCCGTAAATCCAACTGCTTCTAATTTTCATTTCGACAACGTGACGTAATATTGCGTTATTACGTCAAACCTGATTACTTACTAATTTCAGACAAAAATCCGTAAGAATCAAGTATTATTCTTTCTTCCCGCCCGCAAGCTTGAAACTAATGCGGTAATAAAAGATCGGAAGGAAGCCCAATTGCGTTTTCTCTGCCAAGGGTTCTTTACTTGGGTCCGCTAAGTCCGGTGCGTAAGCCAATCCCAGGATATTTCGGGTATTCAGAATATTTACCAAGTCCAACCCGATCTCGTGCGTCACCTTCTTCGCATTCATTTTCCAGCTGATCTTTAAATCGGCACGGAAGTAATCTTTAAACTGGCGCGTATTGAACAGCGAATCACTGAAAATCAATTCTTTTTGAGCAGTTGTAGCCGGTAAATTGATGTAACCATAGCGTTTTCCACCTGCCACAGTCACTTTTCCACCCAAACCAAGCACATGCTTCTTGCCCAGTTTGAATTCTTTTCCGAACAACACATTCGCAGTATACAATCCGTTGTAACTGGTATTTCGTTCCACACCATCACTTCCTTTATACTTACTGTCATAAATAGAAACAGTTGCCAGCACATAAAAGCTTTTGTCGAAGAACTTTTGCAGGGTCAACTCCAAACCGTAGTTCATCCCTGTTCCCGTATTCTTTAGCGTATCCGGGAAGAAACGTGCGAAACCGCTTCCCTGGTTGATCATCGAAAAAGAAGAGCGTTGAACCGTTACCGGAACTTCATACAGGTATTGGTAATAGATTTCCGTCTTGAACTGGAATCCTTTTTTGAAATTCTTTTCGTAGCCCAAAGCAGAATGCATCGACTTGGTGAAACCCATTTTCTTATTGTGATAGATCTGGTTTCCGGCAGCATCTTCCAAATGATAGGTATACGTATAATATGGTTGTGTCTGACTATGCAAACCGGCACCGGCAAATAATTTCTGATCGCCTTTCATAGACCACTTCCAACCCAAACGAGGTTCCAGCGGACTTAAAGAATTACTGAACGAATAATACTGTGCATGCAATCCGGCTGTGAAATCCATGGTTTCCGTAATGCGGTACTTCCATTGGAAGAACGGTTGGATCAAAACTCCGCCTTCGCCCTTGTAATCCCAACGATTAATAAACGCTGTCCCGGCTGTATTCAACACACTATCGATCATTTTGAAGGTAAAGAAATCTGCATTCAATCCCGTTTTGATGATGTGCTGTTTTCCGATCTTATGATTGATGCTGAACATTCCCGAATATTTCGCGATTTTGAACTGGTAGCCCATAATGCGGTAAATACTGTCCACGCGAATTGTTACTTCCGGTTCACTTCCGTTATAAGTCGTATCCAGAGAACGGTTCAATAAATCGTGATGCGAATGCTGATCTTCAATACTTCCCGAAAAAGTAGTTGTCAGGAAGGTTCTTTCGGAAAGGGATTTTTTATAGGTCAATCCGGCAACCGCCATTCCTGTGCCGAAATATTGATCGCGATCACCTTCTCCATACAGTTCTTTGGTATATTCTGTTTGTTCGGAGATCAGGATCTTGATATCGCTCTTCCCTCCTATTCCCCAAAGAGAAAGCTGCCCGCCTTTTTTGAGCGGGAAATTGAATTTAAAAGCACCGTCTCCATAAACCGGAACGGCATCCGTCCCAATACGGATTCCCATAAACTGGAACAAGCTCAGGGTCGAATAACGTCCCATGATCAGGTAGCTCGCATTCGATTTTTTACTCAAAGGTCCTTCTGCCAGCACTTCTGTTCCCAGAAAACCGAACTGACCGGTAAATTCGTGTTGTTTGGAGTTTCCGTTACGCAATTTCAAATCAAAGATCCCGGAAACTGAATTTCCGTACTCGGCGGGAAATGCAGACATGAAGAAATCCGAATTTGCCAAACTCTTGTTGTTAATGATCGAAACGGGACCACCCGAACTTCCGGAAATGGAAAAATGCGAGGGATTCGGAATATCGATTCCTTCTACTTTGTAAATGATGCCAAGCGGAGAATTTCCACGAACAACAATATCATTCCGGGAATCATCTGCTCCCTGAACTCCTGCAAAGTTACTGGCCATCCGCGCAGGATCCCCACGTGATCCGGCATAACGTTCCGTTTCTTCCACCGAGAATTGCTGTGCAGAAACGGTTGCCATTTCGTTCTTCACTTCACCTTGTTTCTGGGCAACAACAACCACCTCTTCTACTTCACTGATCCGTTCTTTCACTTTGATTTCCAAAACGGTCTGTCTTCCGGAATTTACTTCAACAGCTGCAGAATAATTTTCATAGACTGTCGACTTAATTGTCAAAGGATGTTTTCCGACCGGTACGTTCAAAAATTCGAAGACACCATCGTTATTGGTCATTGTTTTCAACTTGGAGCTATCGGAAAGGGAAATAATGACCTGTGCTCCGAAAACCGGGAAATCCGATTCGGAATCCAGGACAGTACCACGGACAGTTTGAGTTGGTTGTGCGATCAGGACAGAGCTAAAGGCACACAACAATATGGTGAGGATAGTTTTCATTCTTTGAGGATATCAGCCCGTAAATATACACTTATTGAATAGACTTCAAATATTCCTCTTTCGTCCACTCTTTGATGTATACTCTGCGCAAATCCAAAAATTCCATCGGATTATTTTTCAGATTTCGGACACGGGAATAACTCAATGTAAAATCGTTGGCATACCAAAGCGGGATGATCGGAGGATCTTTCATCAGCTCGATCTCAGCTTTGGAGAACAATTCCAATCTTTTTTTCGGGTCTGCTGAACGGCCTTGTTCGAAATATTTGTCGAATAAGGGATTCATGTACCGGGATTGATTTCCGCTTGAAGGCATGTCTTTTTCTTTCGGCACCAGTTTTCCATAGAAATTCCCGAGGAATGTTTCGGGGCTGGAATAATCCGCCACCCAGGCAGTACGGAATAAATCTCCTCTTCCCATATTCCCGTCCTCATTTCGCTGTTCGAAATTAGAACCGTCGATATTGACATTGATTCCCAAGGTCTGGTAAATCTGATCTGCCAGTTCTTCGGCCACAGCGGTATTCAGGTCACTGATATCCAATCTCAGGTCCACACTTCCGAATCCTTTTCCACCCGGATAACCTGCGTCTGCCAATAATTTCCTGGCCAATTCAGGATTAAAATCATATCCGTACTTTTTGATCTCGGAGAAATCATAACCTTTAAACACCGAACCGATTGGCGGAGTAATTCCATAAATCCCGTATTCATAATACTGGTTCCTGAGCACGTTATCAGCCAGTCGCTTCCTGTCGATTGCATAATTAAATGCCTGTCTTACACGAACATCCCGGAAACGCGGATCGTTCATGTTGAAAAAATAATATTGGGTTGTAAGCAAAGGATTATTATACAACTCCTTCAATGGCGGCTGCGCATTGAAATCAGAAATCCGTCCTTCCAGCATTTCGGTAATACGTGAAGTCGGCAAGCCCGAAATCAGCAAGGTTTTACCCTGCTCAAACATTTCCAATTGTTCCAGCTTTCTGGTCTGAACATAGAAAACCACCGAATCCAAATAAGGCAACGCATTTCCTTTATTATCAACCATATAGTAATCCTGGTTCTTCAATAAAATATACGTTTCATCTTCCGATGGTGGAGTGAAGCAGAACGGACCTGTTCCAACTACATCGGTTTCTTTATTCGCCTCCACAATTTTTTTCGACACAATACTCGCACTCAAATTAGCCAGTTTGTTGATGTAAGTTTGGTCCGGATTCAGCAAAGTAATTTCAAACTGGTTCTTTTTTACCTTCATTCCACTGATGGACTTTGCTTTTCCCTCGTAATACTCTTTTGCACCTTTTACCTGGTTGGCAAGCAAGAACAGATAAGCAGCCGTCGGATTTCCTTCTGCATTCGGTTTGCATGCTTTTTCAAAAGTGAACAGCACATCGTCAACCGTCAGCTTCCGTTCATCCAATGATCCAAATACCGGATTGTCATGAAAGAAAACGTCATCTCTAATGGTAAATGTAAAAACAGTCCCATCACCGCTAATATTCCATTTTTCAGCAATTTGCGGTTGAAGCGACAGATCTTCTGCATTGAAACTCACCAAACCTTCCATCACCTGGGAAAGCAATTCAAATGAATAGACATCATTTACTTCTCTGGCAATAAAAGTTGATGGTGTATTATCGAGGGCCATTTTAAAACTTCCTCCTGCAAACTCAAATTGTTTTTTATCTGAACCGCAAGATGTGAGAATGAGAATAAGGAAAACTACAGGGACTAATTTCATAGTAGAGCGAGCATTTATCAATTACAAGAATAGAAAAAATCTTTTACTAAAATAACTTAAAAAAACAAAATATTCGTATCCCAAATATGAAGATTGACACCAA
The DNA here is from genome assembly GCA_965650615.1 of uncultured Fluviicola sp. Taxonomy (GTDB): domain Bacteria; phylum Bacteroidota; class Bacteroidia; order Flavobacteriales_D; family Crocinitomicaceae; genus Fluviicola. The sequence goes on from CBFGPJ010000069.1 coordinate 7,390, forward strand.
GATAATCGACGAATGGCCAATATTTAATGATTAATTAACTTATTGGGCGGGTTGAAATGAAAAAAAAATGTAATTTCGTCGCGTAAAATGTTGGTAATGTAAAAAATAGCTATTATACTTGCCACAGTTTTTAGTGTAGCTACTAGATAAAATGAAACAAATACAATTAATCTTACTTTGCTCTTTCGCACTACTGCTAAGCTTTTCAAGCTCAGCGGTTCTCTCAATTGAAGGAAGTTATCAGGGTAAAAATCTATACGTTCAGAATCCCGAAGACGGAGACGGTTTTGGCTTTTGTGCTACAAAAGTAACCGTAAACGGCGACATCTTACCGGGAGGAACAGCCATTTCGGCTTTTGAAATTGACTTTTCTCTCTTTAATATAGAAATAGGTGAACCTGTATTCATAGTTATTGAACACAACGACGGGTGCAAACCAAAAATTTTAAATCCGGAAGTATTACTTCCAAGAAGTACGTTCAATACCGTTGACATTCAAATCCAAAATAACGGGATGCTTACCTGGAAAACGACTAACGAACAAGGAAAGCTTCCATTTATTATCGAACAATACCGTTGGAACAAATGGGTAAAAATCGGTGAAGTTCAGGGAAAAGGAACCCCCGGAACAAACTCATATGAATTCCTTGTTGCACCGCATTCAGGTGAAAATACCGTTCGCGTTGTTCAAATTGACCATTCAGGTGCGAAAAGAAACTCCAAAGACGTAAAGTTCCATTCTTCCGTTCCTGCGGTTGTCAAGAATCCGGTCAAAGTCAAAGATGAAATTAACTTTACAGCTTCCGGAAAACCAATCGAAACAAAATATGAAATCTATGATGCATATGGAAATATCGTCAAGAAAGGGATCGGTTCTTCAGTTCCATGTTCGAACTTGTTGAAAGGAGCTTATTACATCAATTTCGATAACAAAACAGAGAAATTCTTTAAGGGGTAAAATCCTGGAAATAATATTGAACCCCGGCATTCATCGCCGGGGTTTTTTATATCCACCAATTCGGAATTCGTAATTTGGGAATTCGTAATTTTATGTCATGAATAAAATCGAACACATCGGAATCGCGGTCAAAAATCTGGACGAAGCGATCAAAACCTACACCGAACTGCTCGGAACGGAATGTTATAAAACAGAAGCAGTAGAAAGCGAAGGTGTAAAAACAGCTTTTTTCCAGGTTGGAGAATCCAAGATCGAATTATTGGAAGCCAGTAATGAAACAAGTCCGATCGCTAAATTCATTGAAAAAAAAGGGGAAGGAATCCATCACATTGCATTTGATGTCACAGATATTCAACAATCAATGAACGAACTTTCATCCAAAGGATTCCAATTACTGAACGAGCAACCGAAAAACGGGGCCGACAATAAATTGGTCGCTTTCCTGCACCCGAAATCGGCAAATGGAGTGTTGGTAGAGCTTTGTCAGGAAAAAAAGCAGTGACCTGCGAATCAGGTCCGAAAAAAAGGCAATTCGAAAACTTCCTGGTTTTTCTCCAGCAAAAAGGCTTCTATTCCGATTGATCTGGCTCCTTCGACATGTTGGGGACTATCATCAATGAAAATGGTATTTGCAGGGTCCAGGTTATTTTCCGAACAAACGAATTCGAAAATTTTTGTATCCGGTTTACGCATCCCGATTGCAGAAGAGAAATAGGTTTTCTCGAAATACTGTTCCAGGTTCCGGTGACCTGTTGTTTTTTCCAGTGATCTTCTCACCGCATCAATATGGAGATCATTTGTATTACTCAACAAAAACAATCGGTATTTACCGGCCAATGCTTCCAATTCCGCTAATCGTTTTTCCGGAAAATCCAGGATCATTGAATCCCAGGCATGAACCACCTGGTTCGCTGTAGTTCCTTGCGGCAAAAGGTCCAGTAAGCGATTTACAAAATGAAAAGAAGAAATTTCCCCGATCTCATAACGATCGAACAATTGAGTTTGCTGCAATTGGGAATACGATTCGCCAAAATTGGCCATTCCCAGGGAAATGAAGGCTTTTTCTGTTAAATCATAATCCAGGTTCAACAAAACTCCTCCCAAATCAAAAATGATTGCTTCTTTTGAGTTATTAATCAT
>CBFGPJ010000070.1:0-9410 GCA_965650615.1 uncultured Fluviicola sp.
GTTTGGGATATCGCATGCGGGAAGATAAAGGAAAATCGACTTTATTCTTTCATACAGGCTGGTGGCACGGAAATACCGGCTGCTATGCTTCTTTGAGAAAAGACACGATCTGTATGATCATTATTTCGAACCATTACACAAAAAAAGTATTTGCAATCAATCGCCTGTCTACGCTTTTTGGAAATTATCCGTATGAACCGCTGATTGATACGAAAGAAAATTTTATCAAACCGAATGCGGCTAAATTACATATGAGCGAAGCCGTTCGAAAGAAGAAGCCATGAGTTCAGGATCCGGAGAGTTATGCTATTGCGGTAGTCAAAGATCGTTTGGGGAATGTTGTGAACCTTTTCTGTTGGGAAACCGGTTTCCTGCAACTGCCGAAGAATTGATGCGCTCCCGTTATTCTGCATATGTAACGAAAAATGTTCCGTACATCCTGGAAACAACTTCACCGAGATATCGAAAATACTACAATCCAAAATCGATCCTGGAGTGGGCTGCCAACAGCACGTGGATCAGCCTGGAAATCCTTTCATCTTCCGAAAAACGCGTTAGGTTCGTGGCAACTTATTTAGACGAGTCGGGACAACTTACTCGCCACACCGAAGATTCCCGTTTTGAGAAAATCGGAGAGCGTTGGTATTTTATGGATGGGAAATAATTCTCGTGTCATATCGAGTGCGAAGCGTATCGAGATGGACACGAAATGAGCTTCCGGTATTTCTCGATACATCCCAACGGAAATGTCGGGATACTCGAAATGACCGTAAAAATGAATTCGGAATTATTTAAAGAGTTCTGTTAAAACCCGCCCTTTTCCGGTTGGCATTTGGAAATTTAGTATTTCTGAGATGGTTTTGCTGATGTCCAATTGCTCTGCACTGTTTCCGGATTCTACATTCTTTTTGAAATCAGGGCCGATTGCAAGTAAGCTGATGTGTCTGCATCCTTCACAATTATCACCATGGCTGATATACCCGTCTTTGCGTCCATCCAAATGACGACCATGATCATTGGTAATAATGAGTGCGGTTTTGTCCTTCATTTTTTCATTGGATTGGATCATATTCCACAATTGGAAAGCATAATCGTCGCATTTCTGAATAGACTTCAGGTACATATCCCATTGTTTGGAATGTGCGTAAGCATCTGCGGCAAGAAGGTTGATCAGCATCAAATGAGGAGGATGGCTTCCGGCAAGAACTTCTGTTACTTTATCAAAAGTTTCCTGGTCAGAAGTGTAATCCGCACCATTTCCATGAAGTCCGCAGTAAGTTGATGGTTTGTATACATTGCACCATTTCTTGTATTTCGTATTGCCAAGAACTTCCAGTTTTCCTTTGCTCGAAATAACCCATGCATCGGATTTCGGAACACCTTTCTCTTTCAGGTAATACTGGAACATCGAGGGATATTTCGGTAGTTGTTTTCCTGCGTTGGAAAGACGTTGATACCTTCCGGTAATAATCGCCGAATGTCCGGAAATAGTGTACGTAGGGCCATTATTTCGGAAATTGCTTAATAATACCCCTTCCTTTTTTAATTCATTTCCCAAATGCGGGATGTATTGATAAGTGGTGTCTCCGAAAGTTTCGGTATACCGCGGACCATCGATAATAAGCACGATGACGTATTCCGTGTTGTATTTTGGGGTTTTATCCTCAGGTAGCTTGCTGAAATCAAAGGAGGAGGTAAGTAACACTCCAACTGCAATTACCACTGAAAGCAACAATTTAGCCATGTTTCATTTTGAAGCCATAAAGTTACTTTTTTTAATGAAATACAAAGATTGAGAAATATTAGCATTTTAAAATAAACTCCATTTTGTAACGTTTCTTAATTTTAGAATTCTAAACTGAAAGACTTCTGCTTATGATAAGCTTTTTCGGGATTAATTTTTTAATTCATTGCGTAAGATTTCTATCCATGGATAGCGAAAAAAAATCATTATTTCTATTATCTTACTATCCAATAGAACAAGTTTCGGGTCAAAACGATCAGTTCAAATATATACTACACTATTAATTACATTCTTACTGAAGGAGACAACTATTTATTTCGACAACTATGAAAACTAAAAGGGTACTGATTATTGACGATGAAGTTGATGCCAGACGAGTTATATCTAAATACCTGGAACGTTATTTTCCGAATTTCCAGGTTTTGGGAGAAGCGGATTCATTCAAATCTGCCGTACAACTGGTCAATGAAACTGAGGCGGATTTGATCTTCATTGATATCAATTTGGGTGATGGGACCGGATTCGACGTGTTGGACGAAAGTGATCCTTTTGCTGCTCAAATCATTTTTACAACTGCTTTTGATCAATATGCTGTAAAGGCATTCAGATACCAGGCCCTTGATTATTTAATGAAACCGATTGATTCGGAATTGTTTGTTGAAGCAGTAAATCAGGCATTGGATAAGGTACGCGAAAGACGCTCGATGAGTGCCGACCAGATCCTGATCTCATACGGGAACGGTGAACGTAAAATTTCTATCCCGACAGCAGACGGAATGTGTTTTGTCCGTTTGGACTGCATTGTATCATTTGAAGCGGATAGTTCCTATTGCAAAGTGTTCCTCGATGACGGAAAGGAAATCCTGGTTTCCAAACCGCTGAAATTCTTCGATGATAAATTGAGGGCAAATGTAAATTTCATTCGTCCGCACAAATCATTCATCATCAATATGAAATTCGTGGAGGAATATCTCAAAGAAGAAGGAGGGTATATTAAAATGAAAAACGGGTTGAAAATTCCAATCTCCCGTCAAAAAAAAGAAGATGTGATCCGCGATCTGCAGACGCATTTTTTATAATAAAAACATGTAGGGGTGCAATTAATCGCACCCCTACATGTTTTTACGGGATCAAATTCTTATAATCACCCGTAAACAAAGACAGGTTCAATACCGCCGTTCTTAAATTGAATTCAGAGGTCAATTGCCTGTTTTTCGCCTGGATAATCGAAAACTGGATCTCACGTAATTCGAATTGTGTCAGTGAGCCGTTTTCAAATGATTTCTGAGCAATTCCGAACATTTCTGTTGTATTGACAATGGAACTGTTTTCAAGTCGATACATTCGTTCTGAAAAAGTGTAATCCTGCCACGCCTTGTCAACTTCTGTCCGGATCGTTTGTTCCTGTTTTTCTACCGCAAGTCCGGCATTTTCCTTTTGAAGTTTGTTGTTCTTTACAGCAGTTACATTCGATAAACCGTCAAGTATTGTCCAGCTTAAGGTAAGCCCGATCCCAGGACCTAAACTCCGGTTAGAGGATAGTAAACCAACTTCACTTTTGGAAACTGTTGCAGCATATTGGGCATAAAATGACAATTGCGGGTAATAACGGCTTTGCAGCTCTTTCCGCTGCTGATCAATAAGTGCGATTTGGCTTTTTTGGACCAACAAACTGGTGTTTTGTGCCAGTGCATTTTCCAAAACAACTTCCTTGTTAAGGGTTGGAAGCGTCGGAATCGTATCGTCAACATCAAACTGCAGATTTCCTGCTTCTCCCATCACCATTGCCAAATCCACTTTCATTTTGCTGATCAGGTTCAAGTGGTTCAGGTAGTTTGAACTGTCAGTATTCAAATCCAATTTTGCCTGCAGCAATTCCAGATCACTTGCAGCTCCATTTTTGGACCGAAGTGAGATCAGATCGAAACGTTCTTTGGATAGTAAAATCGCTTCTTCATAAACAGTCTGCATGCGTTTGTAATATTGCAGACTGTAATACAACACAGAAGCCTGGTAGATCGACATTTCCATTTGCGCCGTTAAGTTCACGGTTGCAAGATCTTCCTGGAGCTGAAGCCGTTTGTCTCGTGCAAACATGGCGAAGTCGTCAAAGAAAGTCCAGTTCAAGCGGGCAGAGGCAACCAATGAATTGTTGTTTGCTCCGTTCTTTTCATTGACCTGTCCGGAATAAAACTCCTGGCGTGTATTGGTTGTTGTCCAGTTTTGATCTGCATTTATACCGATCGTAGGCAAATATCCTGCAGCACCGATATTATTGGAATTATCGGCAATTTGGACATTATTCCGTTGGATCAGCACATCGAAGTTCTTTTCTAAAGTACGTTTGATTACTTCTTCAAAGCTAAGTACCTGCTGTGAAAAAGCCGTTCCGGTTGAAAATAGTATGAAGAGAATTAGTAGATTTTTCATGGCTTTACTTTCGGTTTTTTGGATGTCAGATAGATGTATAATCCCGGAATAACGAATAGTGTGAGTATTAATGAAAAGGCTAACCCTCCGACGATGGAAATTCCCATAGAAATACGGCTGGTAGCAGCATCACCCAAAGCCAATGCGATTGGCAGTGCTCCCAGGATCGTTGCCAGGGTCGTCATTAAAATTGGTCTGAAACGTTGTACACAGGCATCGATGATTGCTTCTTTGATACTCAGACCATCTTCCCTGCGCTGATTGGCAAATTCTACGATCAGGATTCCGTTTTTGGTTACCAAACCGATCAGGACAATGATCCCGATCTTTGAGAAAATATTCAGGGTTTGGTCCGTAATCCAAAGAGTAAACAAAGCACCTGCAAGCGCGAGCGGAACGGTTAACATGATAATCAAGGGATCCAGGTAGCTTTCAAATTGCGCTGCAAGAATCAGGTAAACCAATACCAGCGCAAGCAGGAAAGCAAAAAGGATACTGCTTCCGCTTTCAGCAAATTCTTTGGATGTTCCCGCTAAACTGTGCGAGAAACTTTCCGGGAGGACTTTTTCTGCAATTCTATCCATGGCATCAATTCCATCGCCAACTGTAAAACCATCATTTGGCTGCGCAGAAACGGTAGCAGCAACATAACGGTTATAACGGAAGAGTTGTGGGGGACTCGATTCAGTTCGGATTTTCACGAGGTTGTCCAACGGGATTAATTCTCCCGATCCACTTCTGACCTGAATTGCGCTCAGATCCGAAGGATCATCCCGTTTTTCTTTCATGGCCTGACCGATTACCTGGTACTGTTTTCCGTTCATTATGAAATAGCCGTAACGCTGACCCGAAAAGTATAACTGAAGGGTAGAAGCAATGTCGTTTACATTCACACCTACACTTTCAGCTTTGTCACGATCAATGTCTATTTGCAATTCCGGCTTATTGAATTTCAGGTTCACATCGACAATTTTGAATGTAGGATCGCTCATGGCCTGTTCCATGAATTTCGGAAGAATTTCTTTCATGGCTTCGAAAGTAGGGGCCTGAAGTACATACTGTACGGGTAATCCTCCGGACCGGCCTCCACCGATTGTTTGTTCCTGGATAATGAAGGAACGGGCAAAGTTGAATTCGCCCAAACGTTGATTGATCGCATCAACAATTTCTTCTTGCGAACGTTTCCGTTCTTTTACCGGAAGTAAATTTAATCGGACAAACCCGGTATTCACTCCGCTTGCGTTAAAACTTGGGGAAGTTACAGCAAGCAGGTTTGCTTTTTCCGGTAAAGTGTCAACGAGGCTAATGATTTGTTGCTGATGCTGGTCCATGCGTTCGAAAGAAGTCCCTTCCGGTGCGTTCGACATGATCTGGAAACGGCTTTTATCCTCCATTGGAGCTAATTCAGATTGCAGACTTAAACCATTCCAGACGATTAACCCGATACAAACAATCATAATTATCCAGGCAATCCATGCGCGTTTCATAAATTTTGTAAGGCCATTCCGGTATCCCGACATCAGCTTATTCAACCACACTTCTGTCATTTTATAGAAACGTGAATGACGCTCGTTCTTTTTCAATAAGCGAGAACTCATCATCGGAGTTAGAGTCAACGAAATGAAAGCTGAAATAATCACAGATCCGGCAACTACAATCCCGAATTCACGGAATAAACGACCGGTCAATCCTTTTAAGAAAATCACCGGCAGAAATACGGTCGTTAAAGTGATGGTAGTAGAAATAATCGCAAATAAAATTTCTTTCGAACCTTTGTGGGCTGCTTCCTTTGGATCTTCCCCGCGTTCAACACGGGCGTAAATGTTTTCCATGACCACAATAGCATCGTCGACCACGAGTCCGGTAGCCAATACAATTCCCAATAAAGTCAGGAGATTGATCGAGAAATCCGAAATATACATGATGAAGAAGGTACCGATCAATGAAATTGGAATAGCGATAATCGGTATCAGGGTAGTTCTCCAATCGCGAAGGAACAGGAAAATAATGATGACTACCAACCCGAAAGCAATGAGGATGGTTTCTTCCACTTCCGAAATGGACTTGCGGATATTTTGAGTGGAATCCAAAGCAACACCTAGGTGAACATCTTTCGGAAGTTCTTTTTTGATCTGGTTTACTTTTTTGTAAATCTCATCAACGATCTCAATGTAATTCGCTCCGGGCTGGGGATTGATCGCAATTCCAATCATGGGAATTCCATGGTTTCCACGAAGTAAGGTTCGTTCGTTTTCAGGAGCCAGGCTTGCGTTTCCTACATCTTTCAACCGAACTATCTGAGTTCCTTTTTTAGCTACGATGAGGTTGTTGAACTCTTCTTCCGTTGTTAAACGGCCAAATGTACGGATCGTCAATTCAACAGTATTTCCTTCAATCCTTCCGGAAGGTAATTCCACGTTTTGGTTCAGTAATGCATTTTTTACTTCCAGGGCCGTTAATCCCTGACCTGCCATTCTTTCAGGATCCAAATTGAATTTCATGGAGAATTTCTTTTCTCCCCAGATCCTGATCTCACTGACGCCTTTGATGGTTTGTAAACGCTCTTTGAACACATTGTTTCCCAGGTCCGTAAGTTCAAGCAATGTTTTTTTATCCGATTGAACGGTTAGTGAGAAGATTGTTTCAGCATTCGCATCCGATTTTACGACGATCGGCGGGTCGGCATCCGGCGGAAGATTCCGAATGGCTGCAGAAACTTTATCACGTACGTCGTTTGCTGCATTGTCCAGGTCTACACTCAAATCGAATTCTACCACGATGGTACTTCTCCCGTCTGAACTGGTTGAAGTAACTGTGCGGATACCGGAAATCCCGTTGATCGACTCTTCAAGCGGCTCCGTAATTTGTGATTCGATTACATCGGGGTTTGCTCCAATGTAATTGGTAGTTACAGTGATAATAGGTGGATCGACAGAAGGGAATTCACGGACTCCAAGGAATACAAACCCGATTATCCCGAAAAGAACCACGATAATAGAGAGCACGGAAGCAAGGACCGGCCTGTTGATACTTAAGGACGCGATATTCATTTGCTAACGATTTTAGTTTTCACCGGCATTCCTGCGCGAACCGCCAAAAGCCCTGAAATAAGTACCTGGTCTCCTTCTTTCAAATTTCCGATTACCTGAACTTTATCCGGCGTACGGATCCCGATCTCAACAGGTATTTCTTCCACTAATCCATTCCGGACTACAAATATTTTTTGTCCTTTCAGGATCGGTACAATGCTTTCCGAAGGAACCATAAAAGCGTTTTCCTCCTTACCCATATCGTAGTTGATCGAAACAAATGAACCTGCAATTAATCCGCCCGGATTCGGGAGAGAGGCACGAACAGTCATCATACGTGTTCCTTCGTCTATGCGCGGTTCGAAAGCATATACTTTTCCGGAATATGATTTGGAATCACCGTCCGTTTTGAATTCAATTGTTTGGCCGATCCGCACATTGCGTGCATATTTTTCAGGAACAGAGAATTCGATCTTCACCGGGTTTTCCTGGACAATAGATGTGATTAAAGTACTGGAAGAAATAAATGCTCCTTCACTGACGTGCCTTAACCCGATTTTCCCAGAAAAGGGTGCACGGATCGTGGCTTTTGAGATCTGAACATTTAACAGGTCCAGTTTGGCTTTTGCATCTGCTAGTGCCGATTGGGAAACTTCGTAATCCTGCAAGCTGATTCCTTTTGCCTGGTACAGGCTTCTTTTTCTGGCTTCATCTTTTTCTGCCAGGTCCTGTTCTACCATTAATTGTGCTTTTTGTGCTTTCAGGATATCCGAATCAACCTGGACAAGTACCGTTCCTTTTGAGATTGTTTGTCCTTCTTTAAAGGAAATATGCTGAATTCTTCCCGGAACTTCCGAATAAATATCGACTTGCTCATTCGGGATCACAGAACCCGGAATTGCTATGGAACGAATAACTTCGCCTGCTTTAATCTGTACGACGTCAACTGTAACAATGGGTGCTTTTTGAGCTTTTAAATCTTCTTTATCTTCTCCGCAGGCATTTAAGAGAAGTGTCAATGCTAATAAGGGTGTGATCTTTAATCTCATGGATGTATTGTTTGATGAAAAAGTATGATATGTTTATTTTTTTGGATAGAAAAATTCGAATTGGTTTGCAGATATGTCTTGCGTTTTTGTAATCAGCTCCGTCAGAATTAATCGAAAGTTAGCATGTAAACTTGGGTCAAGCAAATTAAAAAAGTACTCATTTGTCTCCCGAATTCCTTTTTCGATCTCAAGAATCCAGGGTTCAGCCTTTGGAGTGATATACAATCGACGCTGTCTCCGGTCTTCAGGGTTGGTTTTTCGTTCAATGAAACCATCTTTTTGCAACGCATCCAGAACTCTTACCATAGAAACTTTGTCCGTTAAGAGCTGATCAGCCAATTCCTGCTGAGTAATGATGCCATTGTTTTTTCCGATCAGATACAGTGGGAAGTAATAACGCTCAACCGGGGTGTGCTCCATTTGAAGAGCCAGTTTTCCAATGTATTGCTTTGTCAGAAAGCTGAAAAAACGCCCTAAAGGCCATTCTTGAGTTACCATTTGTTTTTGAATAGTTAGTAAAGCTAACTATTAACATGGTAAGTAGTTTTGATTTAACCAAAAATTGACGAAATTGTTGGATTATTTTACATTTGTTCCCGGAACTGTTATAATACGATTCACCTTGATAAGGTATATTCTGTGGGGACTCATGTTTTTCGGGCTAACCGACGGATTGACCGCGCAGCAAAATCAGGTAAGCTGGGAGTACAACTACCGGCATTTCGGAAGGGAGAACGAACTGCCCAGTTCGGAGACTTATCAGGTTTACCAGGATCGATCAGGATTATTATGGATTTTAACTGATCGGGGAGTTGTGAGGTATGATGGATTCGAGTCCCACATCTACACCACTCAGGACGGATTGTGTGATAATGTCAATTTTCGGATCTGTGAAGATTCGGAGGGAGGTATTTGGTTTTCAGGGTTTAATGGGTTGCTTAGTGTTTTCAAGGATGGGGAAATGCGGCCTTACAAGTATAATCACGTACTTAAAAAGATCGTCCCCCAGGGTAGGAATCCATACATTTCATTTTGTGTAAATAAAGACCAGTCCGTAGTCTTCAGTGTGTATGGTTTGGGAATTGTTGTCCGAATAGATAAAAATGGGAAGATAGAGCAGTTGTCAACAGGTTATTACGGTAAAACCATTTTTTTTGA
>CBFGPJ010000071.1:0-9270 GCA_965650615.1 uncultured Fluviicola sp.
GATCAGAAAGGCCGAATATATGATTAATGTAATTAAATTAGAGGACACTAATTTCCTGGATACGATCCGCAACAAGATGTCGTGGGGAAAAGACCAGAGAAACTAACGTTTTAGGAATGAAATCAAAAAGAACATCACTTGCGGATATTGCCGAAAGTTTAAATGTTTCAAAATCTACCGTTTCGTTTGTATTGAATGGCAAAGGAAAACAGTTCAATATCAGTGAAACAACGCAGAAATTAATTTTGGATAAAGCAAAAGAACTGAACTATGTTCCGAACTATTTTGCGAAAGGGTTGAGAGAAGGAAAAACACAAACGATCGGTTTGGTTTTGGCGGATATTTCAAACCCGTTCTATTCGGAATTAAGTAAAGCAATTCAAGAGTCTCTTTACGAAAAAGGATACAGTTTATTCATCGTTTCGACAAACGACGACAGTACCATGGAATTGAAATTGATCCGTGATTTGATTTTGCGTTCCGTTGATGCGTTGATTATTGCTCCTTGTAACGGAATTCCGGCATTGAAACCTGTTTTGGACGAAACACCTATTCCGGTAGTTTGGGTAGATCGAATCGGGGATGAGTTTGCGGACTTCGTTGGAGTTGATAACTACATGGAAGCAGCAATGCTGGTCAAAAAATTCTCCGTTAAGCCTAAAAAAGTGGGAATTCTTCACCCGAAACGATCAGATGTAATGACCATTCAGTTGCGTATTGACGGGACGAAGTCGGCTTGTGAAAAACAATCCATTCCATATGAATTGGCTTCTTTAACTGAAAACCAGAAAGAAAGTGTTGAACGAATCAAACAACTAATTGATGACGGTGTGGATTCGTTTGTTGCTTTAAACAACAAAGTAGCGCTGCATGCAATCAATGCTTTGAACCTGTTGAAAGTAGAAATCCCTAAGAAAGTACGTATTATCTCTTTTGACGATTCCGAAGCCTTTTCATATTTTGCACCTCCGGTTACAGCTTTGAGCCAGCCGGTAAATGGTATCGGGAAAGAAACCGTTGAAAGACTGATGGACCGATTGAAAGAATCTACCGAGAATCGTAAACATCTGATGATGGAATGCTCGTTTATTGAGCGTGGATCACACTAATGGTGCCTTCGACTGCGCTCAGTCACCTTAGCATGTTTTCAAATAATTACTTATTAGCTGAAAGAAGATTAATTCTTTCAGTGTCTTCGACTTTGTTTATTATCCTTTAAATAGTTTATTCTTAGAATGATTTTCGAAGGTTGCTGAATGCTTGCGCAGCAGCTACAGCATAGGCGCAGCGAAGTCCACAAAAAAACCGCAGACAAACTCTGCGGCTCCCCGTATCGGTAAAAAGTGTGTTAGAATTTCTTTACTAACAAATATATCCAAGGGCGTAACTACTTCCAAATTAATTTACTAGTTCGTTTAAATTATTCGGCGGGCGTTAAAAAATTAGCTACGAACACTTGAAATAATAGCATGAATGGTTTTTATTTGTCGATGAAAAAACGTTGGTTTTCGAAAATCGTCTCTTGTTTGTTCCAGGATTTAAGAATGTAAATACCTTGAGAAACAGAAGTAATTAATTGATTTTCTGATTTATCATCGTTATTTAAAACTTCTGTAATGGCTTTTCCATTTAAGTCAAAAATCTGATAGTAAACCGACTTGTCTGCGAAATGAATAGAAACAACGCCTTCTTCAGAAGAAAGATTGGTAATCAGCTTTTTGGAATCTACCGAACAATTGAAAGCAGAAATCAGGTCACTATAATCGAGTTTCCCGTCCATGTCAACAGAAGTTAAACGGTAGTAGATTTGCTTTTCCCATTTGCGTTGGTCTGTATATGTATATTCCAGAGGAACATCTGAATTACCACTCGCCTGAATGTTTGCAAGCGGATAGAATAGTTGACCGTCGTACGTGTATTCTACAAGGTAATGGCTCAAACGGCTTTCCGTTTCAGCTCTCCAAAAAAGGCGATTGAATTCCCCATCGCAATTCGTTTTGAAAGCACTTAATTCCACAGGAAGAACTACAGTGGAAGGGCAGAAGTATTGCTGATTGTTTAATCCTCCTGTTGCAGCAGTTGCACCCCAATATACGGTGTTGTCTCCACCAAATACAGAGGTTACAAAATTACCGTTACAGGTTAAACGTAAATTACCATCGACGTAAATTTTTAGATTCTGCGTAACCGGATCCCAGGAAATCATAATGGTATGGACAGCGCCGTCATCCAAATTTGCTGAGGAAGCAAAAGCTGGAGTTGGTCCGCAATAAGGAGCTCCCGGGCCTTGCAAATTCCCGTCAATCTCTACAGCAATGTGATCGGCCAGCATATCATACGCGTGTGTCGGGTTATCATTGTCGTAGGTATCGAATTCAATGACAAGTGAATTGGGGATACCTCCAGCACCCAATTGTCCTCCTGCAGTTCCACAAGCAGTTGGATTTGGCTGAAACGTAAAAGTTGTTCCGTCTGCACCATTGATATTGTTCCCGAAATAATAATTCAATGAAAGATTAAATGGCTGATTGAAGTCGATTACTGTATTGTTCCATGCGCATCCAGTTTGATTGGAAGTTTCAGGAGTAAGTTCAATGCAGCTCTGCCCACCAATTGTTTGATATGATGCATTTCCGTTCAAACAGTAATTTCCAGTATTAGCTACCATTTTGTAAGCCATGGTTACATTGGTCCCTAAATCATGAACACAATTATACTTGGAGATCAGGATCCGGATCGTTCCCGTGAAAGTTGCTGTCCAGTTGATGGAAGCATTTGATCCGCAGATATCGTCGGCATAAACAATTTGAGTTGCCCCGGTTGCATCCAATATAGTTAATTGCGAATCCATGGAAGAAGAACTCCCGCCTGCACAAAAGGTAAATTCGTATTGGTTACACTGAACCACGTTTACGGTATAATACCTTCCGTTTTGAGTTGCAATTGTTTGATAAGCTGCAGTTGGTGTCAGTGATCCGGATGCTGTTCCGCCGGTGCATGCAAATACAGGGATTAATGACAATCCACTAAAAATCAGCAGTAGTAAAGTTTGCTTCATGGTCAAATAGTTTTAAAGCAAACATACTAAAACGATATAGTTAGTTCCTAGTTTTTTAACAAATAATTTACTAAAGATTTAGCATATGGTAACATTCGTCGAATATTTACATAAAAAAAGCTCTCCAATTTGATGGAGAGCTTTTTATTTAAATTCCAGGACAACTCAAAAACTTGGGCTGCTAACCGTTTTGAAAGTCCTTGTCATGATCTTGGCATTTTTCGGATATCTCACCGAATAGCCGATTTCCAGGTTCGCAGTTTCTCCGGGCTGCAGGGTGACCATGTAAGAAACTTCGCCGGTGAGGTCATTCTTTTTACCGGTTCCGATCGTTTCTACGGTCACAGTAATTTCACTGGAATTTGATAACGGAATCTGATCAAATACATTGATCTTAACAGGAACCGTGCGGTTGTTTCGAACCTGGATATCATAGTAATACGTATCTTTTTTCGTACTTCCGGAGATCTTTTTCGTACTCATTTCGGATTTTAGCTTGCGCAATACCTGAATTTTCGAATCACGACCAAAAGATAAACTTAAGGTATCATCTACGTTATTGGTATTGATTTCACTAACTCCGACATAGTTTCCGGCGAAATACACATTCGTAGGACCCGGAATCAGGTCCAGATCCTGCCATCCGACAATATTTGCCAGTAAGAAAGAACCCTGATCCAATTTCGGAACGGAAACGTGTGTAAACGTTGCCGGCATATTGATATCCTTAATTTCTACGATATATGGCTTCGCATCTGTAGGACAAGAAAACGGATGAGCAATAATGAATTCGGCATTCAGATCCGAAATCTCGATTTGCTTCATCGCAACGGTACTTACTTTTTTACCTTCATTTTTTACACCTGATCTGTCGGAAGAAAAATATTCTGCATTTTCACTTACTTTTTGGTCCAACACGTAATTGTCGTATGCACGTTGATTTGCCATGTTAATTTCATTCATCACTTCATTGCGGTAATCTGCTTTTTGCTGAACCGGCTGAATGTATGATTTTTTGCTGTATTCAACTTGTTCTCCGTAACGAATGTAAAACGGATTTAAAACCGGTGATGCAGCGCTTAAAAGTGGATCTGAAGTACTTAAAATAAGGGAAACATTCTTCCAGTCATTTCCGGTATTGTTGTAAACCTGGGCTTTGTATTTCAGGTTAATCGGTTGATTCAGATCCGTAGCGGACAAGTCATAAGTTGCAGCCCAGCCACAATCAGAAACCAAATACTTCAATGTTCCTGAAATATCCGTGTTGTTATCCACGTCGATCAATACGATTACCTGGTTGCTGCGCTGATTTTCCGTGTAATTCAATTCCGTTAATTGGAATCGGGTATCACTTATTTTTGCTGACAGAATTTCCTGTTCTTTCCTGATCTTGGTAATTGTCTTGTTGATCTCAAAGGTACGTGTGCGGTAATATTCGCCTGCAGCTTTGATTTGATCAATCGTTAATGTATTCTGGCCTTTCAGATCTTTGTTGGTATTTAAGATGCCAAGTTCGGCCTGGTAGGAGCTCAATAAATCTACGTTCAATTGATGACGGTCCTTTAAATGTTCGAGTGAATCTGTCAGGACTTTGATTCTGGGGTTCCACTGTTCGGCGGCCAGGAAATCCATTTCTGTGGAAATAGAGACCAAACGAAAAGATCCTGATCCGGTAAATTGGATCGTTCTCGGATCAGCAAAGGCTGAAATCCCGGAAAATATAATCTTGTTTCGTCCTTTTGTCAGTTTTACAGGTGTTTCATGAGTCATTTCACCCGCAGTAAGGAATAGTTTTACCTTTTTGATCTCAGTTTTCAAAACCTGTTCCTGCATGTTCTGAGCAAAGATTGCAATAGGAAAAAGAACCAGTAATAGGTTCAAAAAGTGTTTTTTCATAGAATTGGTTTTAGCGTAATACAAATTAGCAGCACATCCGTTCAAAATTAAAATGTTTTATTTCAAACAAATTGTGTTAAAACAAAAACTTTGTGAAATAAATATTTTGTTTCTAATTTTGTACCCTGAAAAGTAATAATTAAAATGAACTCAACACTCTTGGAATCTGTAGCCGGTAAATTTGGAACCCCGGTTTACGTATATGATGAAGCAAAAATTATTTCACAGTATAATCGTTTAAAGAATGCCTTCGGTCCTCAGGAGGTGAAGTTGCATTATGCGATGAAAGCATTAAGTAACATCAATGTTCTGAAGACACTAAAAGAGCAGGGGGCAGGTTTGGATGCTGTATCGATCGAAGAAGTTCTTCTGGGCCTGAGAGCAGGATTTGAAGCGGATGAAATTATGTACACACCGAATGGTGTTGCATTTTCTGAAATAGAGGAGGCTGTAGCTCTTGGAGTGATGATCAATATTGATAACCTGAGCGTACTGGAACAATTCGGGATGGTTTTCGGAGGACTTGTACCGGTTTGTATCCGGATCAATCCGCACATTTTAGCCGGTGGTCATGCAAATATCTCTGTGGGTCATATTGACTCTAAGTTTGGGATTTCCATTCATCAGTTGCGGCATATTCAGCGCATTGTGGAGCACTATAAATTGCATATCGTTGGTTTGCACATGCATACAGGAAGTGATATTGTAGATGCAGATGTGTTTTTACAGGGAGCAGATTTATTGTATCAGGCTGCGAGCTATTTCCCGGAACTGCAATTTATGGACTTCGGATCCGGGTTTAAAGTTGCATATAAAGAAGGCGATTTTGTAACGCCCATTGAAGAAATCGGGACTAAAATAGGAGAGTCTTTCCAAAATTTCTGTAAGGAATATGGGCGTGAACTGGAATTATGGTTCGAACCCGGAAAGTTCCTGGTGAGTGAAAGCGGTGTGTTATTGGTTTCCGTAAATGTTGTTAAGCAGACAACGTCAACCGTTTTCCTGGGTGTAAACAGCGGACAAAACCATTTGATCCGTCCGATGTTCTACAACGCGTATCACCGAATCGAGAATGTTTCAAATCCGGAAGGGCAAAAGAAATTGTATTCCGTAGTTGGCTACATTTGTGAGACCGATACGTTTGGTTATGACCGTCCGATTTCGGAAGCGAAGGTCGGAGATGTCCTGGGAATTTACAATGCCGGTGCTTATGGTTTCAGTATGAGCAATCAATACAATTCACGTCTGAGACCGGCAGAGGTTTATATCAAAGATGGAGTTCCGCAATTGATCAGACAAAGAGAGACCCTGGAAGACGTGGTTCGCAATGAGATCGATTTATCGTTAAGTTCTACCTATGCTACACAGCTAAATGAGTAAAGCATACGCTTTTCGTTAACCAAACCCTTGAGGTGATAAATTATCGGCTCAAGGGTTTTTAAAAAAGCCCTTTTTTCGTGCAACAATGATCAGATCCGTATCCGTTTCGGTCTCTGAAACAGCAAAAGGTTGTGTATGTTTTGAAAGGATTTGAAATCCGATTTGTTCGAGTAAACGGATCAAGAAATCGGCTTCGTAATAATGCATCATTAATTCTTCTCCGGTACTGGATGCTTTTAATCGCGAATTTTCATGCAGATCCTCCATCGTACTCAAATAAATAATACCGTTTTCGTTTAGTTTTTCATAGCTTTTAAACAGGAACAATTCAACCTGCTCCATCGAAAGGTAAGGAAACAAAAAACCAACAATAATGGCATCAAACCGGGAATCGAGGTAATCGATTTGCATGGCGTCGTATACCAGGAAACGGGCATTTGGATTATTAATACGCGCCAGATCGATCATGTTCGGGGCCAGATCAATTCCCAGTAATTTCAATGCAGGCTTTTGCTTTAATAAAAAATGACTGATATTTCCAGGACCGCAAGCTACATCCAAAACTGTTGCCTGATCATCCAGTTGAGAAAGAAAATGATCCAGTGATTCTTTGTAATGTTCCACAGAAAAGAAACGCTGTTGGTATGAATCCGCCAGTTTATTGAATAAATCAACTGCTTTTTGATTGTTTGTTGCGTTCAATATTTTTTTCCGGTAAATTAGATAAAATTTGCTTTTTATGATGCGCGTCTTAGGATTTGTAATCACCTTATTTTTAGTGACACCACTTTTCTTTTCCTGCTCAATTGACAGTAAAAAAGAACTAAACGAAAAATCTGGGATAACCGAAAAAAGGGCAACGGAAGGAAAAGAAACGGAGACAGATTCCACAGGGAATTATAAATTCGTTTATAACGATTCACTCAGTGAGTACATCAATGCTTACAACAAAACGCTTTCCTTGTTTGAATTACCAGTCAGGGAAAGGGATATTCAAACTCAATTCGGTAATGCACATGTCTTAATTTGCGGGAATTCGAACAATCCGCCACTTGTTTTACTTCATGGAATGAATGCAAGTTCCACCATGTGGTACCCGAATATGAAAGCCTTAGCTAAAGGGTATTGTGTTTATGCCATTGATTTTTTGCTGGAACCCGGAAAATCGACCTGTAATAAGATGCGATTGAATAGAAAACAAATTGCCGGCTGGTATGATGAAATAGTTGAAAAGCTTGGATTAAGGTCATTTTATTTACTTGGTTATTCCCGAGGTGGATGGCTCGCAACGGCAATTGCTTTAAACAAACCTGAAAAAGTTAAGAAACTGGTATTGTTGAGTCCCGCTCAGACATTTACATGGATTCCACCCAATTCGGCTATATTGAGTAATATAACGTATAGCATTTCTCCAAATAAAAAGAATTTAGGGAATATATTATCGGGGCTGTCAGTGAGAAACAACAGTATCAGTGAAATTTATTTGGAGCAATATTTACTGGGTACGAAAAAGGAAAACATTTCTCCACAAATTTTTGATATGACACCTTATTCACAAAAATCGCTGAAAAAGCTTGAAATGCCTGTTTTAGTATTGATTGGGGATAAAGATTTGATCAATAATCAACGATGTTTGGATAAAGCAGAGAAATTACTTCCGGATGTTCAAACCGGGACAATTGAAAATGCGGGACACTTTTTGAGTTTTGATCAGCCCGATACAGTGAACATACTAATCCGGAATTTTTTAGGGAATTGAATCAATTAAATTGTTCATCTTTAACAGTAAATTTTGATTTATGGGCAGAGCAATTGGAATAGGAGGTATTTTCTTCAAGTTTAAAGACGAAAAAGCCATGATAAATTGGTACAAAGAAGCACTTGGATTGAATCCGAATGATTACGGTGTACTGTTTTCATTTAACGGGAATTCAGCTCCGAGAGCTTATTTGCAACTGGGAGTATTTCCCGAAACATCGGATTATTTCGGAACGGAAAGCCAGCGTGCGATGATCAATTTTCGTGTGGAAGGAATTGAAAGTCTGTTGGTGCATCTTCAAACAATGGGAACGGTGATTTGTGACGACGTGGAAACATACGAGTATGGCAAGTTTGTACATATTCTCGACCCGGAAGGAAATCGCATTGAGTTGTGGGAACCGGTTGATTCCAGTTTCGATAAGGAGAGTATTCAGAGCATGCGATAATAGGGCAAAAGAGTTTAATAGCGAGAAGTTTTATACGCATTCCATTTCTTAACCGAAGTCAATGGATTCCGGAAAGTGCCGCTGTACTTTTGTGTTCGTATTCAAAAATGAACTAAAAGATGAAAGCAATTCACTGCACAGCATATGGAAATCCGGGGGTATTGAAAGTCGTTGAAATTCCGATACCTGTCCCGAAGTCAAATGAAGTATTAATCCGAATTCATGTAACTGCTGTGAACTCAGGTGATGTGCGAATCAGAAAGGCTGATCCCTGGATTATCAAATTGATCTTTGGCTTTTCCAAACCCAGGAAACCAATTTTGGGCGGTGTTTTTTCAGGCGAAGTTGTTGAAGTTGGCAGTAATGTAAGTCAATTCAAGGCAGGAGATGCCATTTTTGGTTCAACCGGGATGGAATTTGGCGCTTACGCTGAATTTAAAGCACTTTCTGAAACAGCAACCCTGGCCTTGAAACCAGATTCTTTAACTCATATTGAAACTGCAATTATTCCTTTTGGTGCATTAACTGCTTTGCATTTTATTCAAAAAGCAAACATTCAACCGGGGCAAAAAGTTTTGATCTATGGTGCGTCCGGAGCGGTTGGTTCAGCAGCTGTCCAACTGGCTAAATTTTTCGGAGCTGAAGTTACGGCTGTTTGCAGTGGAGCAAATGTGGAGCTGATGAAGAAGATCGGGGCTGATAAAGTACTCAATTACCAACGGGAAGATT